>NZ_JBINIY010000019.1:0-24150 GCF_043656315.1 Streptococcus hepaticus | reverse complement strand
AATGGAAGTTAGAAGCCTCGGCAGCCACCAGCATAGCTGGTGGTTTTCTCATTTTTCTCTCCGAGAAAAACTGGCTGGAAGCCATAATAAAAGAACTTGGGACCAAAGTCTCAAGTTCTTTAACTGTTACAAAGATAATAACTGAATCCATGGAAGTCAGAGTGAAACCTTCTGAACTTAGAAATTCAGATATGAGGGAAAATCGACTTTCTTCGAAATTGCCGATTTTTACCGCATTCTCTTCTAAAGAATATTTTCAAATTCTTCGCGAACCTCTTCTGGCCAAACACTTGATTGGACTTCGCCGATGTGTTTTTTACGAAGTAGGAACATAGCCAGACGAGATTGACCGATACCGCCACCGATTGTCAACGGGAATAGACCACGCAAGAGAGTCTTATGCCAGTCATATTCCAACCGATCTTCATCCCCTGTAATGGCGCATTGGCGTTTCAAAGCATCTTCATCGACACGAATGCCCATTGAAGACAACTCAAAGGCTGAGCCAAGTTGCTCATTCCAAACTAAAATATCTCCATTGAGACCCTTGTAGCCATTTTCTGATGGGCTAGTCCAGTCATCATAGTCAGGTGCACGACCGTCATGTGGTTTGCCATCAGCCAATTCACCACCGATACCGATAAGGAATACTGCTCCGTATTCTTTGGCAATCTCATTTTCACGCTCTTTGGATGTCAAATCTGGGTAACGTTCTACCAACTCTTCTGAATGCACAAAAGTGATTTGTTTTGGCAAAATCGAATCGATATCGTAACGAGCTTCCACAGCCAACTCAGTCAAGCGAATGGCCTTATAAATCTGCTCAACCGTTTCCTTCAAGTAAGCCAAGTTGCGACGACCGTCAGGAATCACCTTTTCCCAGTCCCATTGGTCTACATAGACTGAGTGAGTTGGGTCCAATGAATCCTCATCAGGACGCAAGGCTTTCATGTGAACGAAGAGCCCCTCACCTTCATTAAAACCAAAACGCGCTAGAGTGTGACGTTTCCATTTAGCAAGTGAGTGCACGACTTCATAGGTTGCATCTGGAATCAGTTTGACATTCACCTTAACAGCATTTTCCACACCGGACAAATTATCTTGCATCCCGTCGCCAACACGGCTTAAAATAGGACCTTGCACTTCTACCACTTCCAACTTGTCCTTCAGATATTGGGTAAAGGTGTTTTTTACGAAGGAAATCTCTTCCTGCTGATGAATGAAACTTTTTTTCATA
Organism: Streptococcus hepaticus; assembly: GCF_043656315.1. Lineage (NCBI taxonomy): Bacteria > Bacillati > Bacillota > Bacilli > Lactobacillales > Streptococcaceae > Streptococcus > Streptococcus hepaticus. The sequence goes on along the minus strand of NZ_JBINIY010000019.1, from coordinate 22,913 downwards.
TGAAAACCTCTCAAAATTCTTAGTACTATTTTACTACTTTTCAACAAAAAGAAAAGCCTTTTCCCAGACTTTTCTAAAATTTTCAGATAATTACCTACTTTTATTTGTTTTTCTCATTTTCCAAGGTAATTTTTACTGCCTCTGCTAATTCTTTGGTCATGCGGCGCGGTCCTCGAACAGCCTTTACACCCAACTCTTTCATACGATCGATAGGAAATTCATCATCTGTAAACGTATGAAGCAACTCCACCTGCATAAGCAGCTTGTTGCTTTCTTCAGGATAGCGATGATTTTCTAATTGACTTCCTAGCACACGACAGACATACCGTAAGGCACGAACAGGCGCCGTAATATACATCGCAACTAAATCTCCCGTCTGAATAGTGGCTTTTTGTGTCCAATAGACAATCTTATTTTCCGCAAATTCACTGTCAATATCAAACACTTTTGGATTGGCAGGAATGACCCAATAGTCTGGGCCAGAACTAGGATAATATCCCTTAGGAGCTGTCAGACTACGACTGGTCGCAAGCAGGTCAAACAATACTTGGTCTGTCAAGCCATCATCCAAGACCACGGACACCCAGGATTTTTTAGACATATGGTAGGAGGGATAGACAGAAGGCAAGGAAAGAACTTGTTCCATGTGCTCAGCTGGAACTTTAAGATTGATAACTTCGACTTCCTTCTCTGCTATTTCTTTTGGGAAATCTCCAAACTTCTCCATTTTCAAAGGAAATAGAAGCGCATACCACTTGCCCGCTACTCGATAAGAAAAATACTGCGGATGCTTTTCAAAGGGCCTATCCAACGCATCTTCCCATTCCTTGGCAATAAAATCCACCAAACGGCTTCCCTGCGGAGAAATCGCCAATTTTTCTGTGAAGCAAGTTTGAGCGATTTTCTCTAAGGTTTTCAAATAAGTTTGACGAACCTGCCCTACAAAGGCTCCTCGGACCTGGCTAGCACGAAAGGCTGTGTACTCTTCATCTAAGTCCAAATCCCAAACCTGACCAGTCAACCGACCTTGGTGATCAATCCTAATCCGAGCCTGAAAGGTTTCTAAGAAATTTTCCGTGTAGAAATAACTTTTCCCACTTTTTTCAAACCCAAAATCCTCTAAAGTAGACAGACCAACTTGCTTTCCCTTAAACATCTCTTTTTCTATCGTCATCTTCTCTCCTCTACAGAAAAAGCGACTTTCGTCGCCCTTTTAATATGCTTGTGTCATGGCAAGCAGCTGAATGGATTGCCCACTTTCCGTTGTCACCATATAGTAGTCACCTATTTTCAAGTCAGCAGAACTGAACAAAACATAGGTAGTATCTACATGACTGGTTTGACTTCCTAATTTATTGCCGAGAGAATCACTAATCTCTAGCTTCTCTCCTTTTTTACAAGAAAATTCACCTGCCAAAAAGGCCTGATTCGCTTGATTAAATGCTTCTGCTCCTGCGCTAGACCCAAGTCCCCAAATAGTACCAGCGACGAGTTGGCTCTGACCTTCAACATCTAGGCTACCATCTGTTTGCGAGGCCGTTTCCAAAAGCAAGCGACCACCAGTAATGGATAAGGGACCGTTGGAATCCAGGGCATCTCCCCCTGCTACAATCATGACTTCTCCACCATTGACAAGAACATGGACATCTGAAGCAGCACCCTCTTCGTAAAAAGGATCCTTAGAAACAATACCATCATCTGCCGCGACCAAATTAGAACTACCACCGTTGATGGTCACATGCTTCCCAACGTAGGCCTCGTAACTGCTCTTAACAGAAATCGTTCCTTGGTTGATAATCAGTTGATCTCCTGCTACCAAACCTGCATTCCCTTGGCTCGTATTACTTTCTATGGTAATGTCTCCACCGTTAATCGTCAAATTAGCCTGTTCAGGATCCGTTTCATGAAGGGTAGCTAGACCAGAACCTTGTGAGTGAATCGCCAATTTCCCAGACTCCACCACCAAATCTTCTGTTGCAAAAACACCATACTTGGAAATACCTGTCATAGTCAGACTACCTTCACCAGTAATGGTTACATTTGTGGCTGTGATCCCCGTCTCAACATTAGACAAGCTATTTTTAGAATTTTTTTCCAGTCGGACAATATTAGTCCCTCGCGATTGCATGGAAATAGAAGCCATATCTACTCCATCTAGAACTAAGGTAACATCATCTGTCACTTGCTCTGCAACCTGAATAGAGACTTCTTTTCCAATCCCCGAAATATAGAATTCTCCTCCAGCTGTAATCTCAATATCCTTACCATGTATCACTACCTCATCACTATTAGAGGCCGCCTTATCATGTTCAAGTATAATCTTTTTCTGATTATCATCTACATCCGAAGTCACTTCTGACAAGAGCGTCATCCCATAACTTCCTATATAAGAAACACCTGCCATAGCCACTCCCGTCGCCAAAAAAACGGTTGCCGCTAACCAGTAGAGCCTTTTATCCATCATATATCCACCTTGGTTTACTTATATATTATTATAGCACAGAATTTCAGATGAGAGAGCAACTAAGATTAGAAGTGGGAGAAAATGTGGGGGACCATTCGAAACAACATAGCTCTAAAACTAGTTTATAAGTTCACAATGTAATTTGACAGTTTTGGGACCATTCGAAACAACATAGCTCTAAAACCATTTTCATACAAAACATCAAAAACAAAAGGTTTTGGGACCATTCGAAACAACATAGCTCTAAAACCTTTCACCGGTCATAACCAGTATTTCTTTTGTTTTGGGACCATTCGAAACAACATAGCTCTAAAACACGTGAGTTCGGTAAATGGGGTCATGAGGGGTTTTGGGACCATTCGAAACAACATAGCTCTAAAACGAACTACACAACTAGCGAACCAGTTCATTTGTTTTGGGACCATTCGAAACAACATAGCTCTAAAACTGTAAATCAAGGATTTTTATCGTTGTTTTAGTTTTGGGACCATTCGAAACAACATAGCTCTAAAACGAGCCAAGCGTTGCTTTAATATTATTTAGAGTTTTGGGACCATTCGAAACAACATAGCTCTAAAACGCCCATTTTTAAATTTTTATAGAAAGGTCAAGTTTTGGGACCATTCGAAACAACATAGCTCTAAAACATAGTGCCGGTCGTATCGGTCGTTACTGTGTTTTGGGACCATTCGAAACAACATAGCTCTAAAACCTCGTGGACCATTTTTCATCACGAAATTTCGTAATCGCGCCATTCATCTCAGCCAGATTTCAGCTTCGAACGATTCCATTTTTTATCATTCTATCTTATATATTGTACCGCAAAAACGCGAATATATCAACGTTTCTACCAAGTTACTCCACCTATTCCCCATTTGTTAATAGAAAATAATCTGTATCCAAAATGAATTGAGGAAAATCATATAGTTTTCTTGGTTCTAAAAAAAGAACAGTTTGATTTGACAAACGAATATATTCAAATAATTTTTCTAGCTCATGATGAGTCAGATAGGCACCGCAATTGACAAATACAAGCAATTTCTTTTTACTCAGATACTTATAAATCTGTAAAATTTCAAAACATTTTTCAAAAATAGTATCACTCTGCGTTTCAATCTTCACACCAAGTGCTTTAATGAGCTCTAAAATAGTAATCTCATCATATTCTAAATCCAATTCATTTTCTAAACACTCAAAAGCGATCAATTCCGTAATGGTTGCTGCTAACTTTTCCACCATGGATTTTACTTCTGGTTTTAGGTTAAGTTGTTCCTCTAAATCTGCATGAATCAGCTTGAGCATGCTTGGAGAATTGACATCAAAATCAAATATATCAGTGATAACAATTAACTCCGCATCTTTTATAGGCTTTAGCCGTTCATCAAATAACTTTAATTCTCCACCATCTTCATATTGATAGAACGATTTAACTAATGACGAAAAAACTCTTACATCTTCAATCGCTAAAATCGTATCATTTTCAAGCGGTAATGCCTCGTCTAAAATTGGAAAATTAATCTTCAACATCGTAGGGATCTCCTAAAAAAATTAGTCGTTTATCCGAGTTCGCAAGACTGGTATTATAGTCGCCATGAAGATAAATCATCCGAGCAAATTGCTTTTCTGTCACCGTCAACAATGTAATACTACCTTTCTTCGGATTATTTTCCTGCAAGCGGTCAATCATTGCATTATTTGCTGAATTATTTAGCAGAAGCTTACTGTAAACCGAAAATTGATGCATGATAAAGCCTTCGCTCAGTAAAAATTTCCGAAATTTGCGATAAGCCTTACGCTCGTCAGCAGTATCCGTTGGCATATCAAACATTAAAATCATACGCATATATCGATAACTCATATCCTAAATCAGGAACCCCTTTCCCTTCATTATTTAGCGCTTTCACTACCTTTTTAGTGTAGTCGCTAACGATATTTGTCAAATACATTTCTTTATTATTGTACAAGTATGTTTCCGAAAAAATCGTAAATAATTCTCTCTTCATCTGAATAAAACTACTATTTCTATTTAAATAAATAATCCTATCAATAATTGGACGAAAAGGCTCCATAATGTCACTAGCAAAATTAAATTGATTGAACTGATTAGCGTGCTTAAGTCCAAATTGTGTCATACAACCACATACAACTAGTTCACGCGCAAACATACTTAACAACAAGGTATAACCATAATCTAGTCCAGCATTGATATTGTTATCTTGCTCTCGTGAAAAGTCATTGCCAAATAAAGTATTGAAATAAATTCTAGCAGCATGCCCCTCTCGATTGCTCGGATCAAAAGTTTCTAATCCGTGATACAAATCCATGATAGCTTGAGATTTCTCAAAAAAGCCGCGCTCGCCAAGGTACATACTTTGATTCAAAATCTTTTGAGAAATGATACTAGTCCACACCTCAGCTTTCAGTTCCTCATTCCAAGCAATCTGACGAGATAATTGCAAACTTGAGTCATGACGTCCATAAAAAGGCGTTAACATTGCTACCGGCAAACGCTTATCATCACAGAAAATGACCAAAATATTTTCATCTACCAATCGTTTGATTAACATGGTTGTTATTACAATGTCTGTTGTCTCCAATAAAAGGATGTCTATCTCAGACAGATGAATCATTTCTGTCTGAGAAGCATCCTTAAAAATTAAATGGTTATTTTGATAAGACAACTTCGAGTGTTGATTTACAACTACTGTTCGCCATCCCATAACTCTTCTCCTAATTTACTTAAATCAATACGAGTTTCGTATAAGCCGGTAATGGATTGGTGGATGAGAGTAGCTTCTGTACATTCCACTGTTGAACGATATCTTATACGATCAATATTTTTTCCCATAAACTTAAATGCTTCTGGTGCACCTAACTTAGTAAGGGATAGTAAATTCACCATTGACTCATAAAAATTCTCATTTATTGTAGCCTCTGTAAATAAATTCTTCAACTTTTCTGCAACTTTACCGATTTTAATATATTTTTCAGACGTAACAAGGATAACCTCTAAAATCTCTTTAAAACCATCGATATGTTCTTCAACAAACTGCTTATGTTCAGGTTCGTCGGTTTTATGAATACGATGTGCATGATAAAGTAAATTCACTAAATGCTGCGGTAATACAAACTCATTCCCTTTTTGAAGTTCAATAGCACTCGCTAACAAACGACGTCGCCCATTTTCAAATTCAAAAAGACTATACTTAGGTAATGTTATGAGACAGTCTTTACGAACATTTTGATAACCTTTAGCCTCTAAGAAAGCTACTGGATTAGCTTCATATCTTGCTCTTTCCATAATTGTAATACCAACCAGTTCTTTAACTGTTTTAAGTTTCTTGGCTTTCCCTTTTTCAACATCAGCCATTACAAAAACTGAATAAGCTACAGTTGGGCTATCAAAACCACCGTACTTTTTAGTATTCCATACCATCTTACGAGTCTTACGAGGTATCAGTTTATCTGACTCACCTTTTGCTAAGATTGATTCTTTTGAAAATCCACCTGTCTGAACTTCAGTCTTTTTAACAATATTCACTTGAGGGTACGACAAGACTTTCCTAACTATAGCTATATGTTTTTCCTTATTCCAAGCAATTTCTCCTGTATCTTGATTGTATTCAATCGGCTCTCTTTCAATAACACGTCCATCAGATAGTTTAATAGAGCTTTTGAACATATTCATGATATTTGAATAGAAGAACATCTTTTGTGTAGCTGTTTTCCGTTCTTGGTAACCATTATATTTTGGATATTCCCCATAAACAAACTCTGGCTCAAGTTTTGGATACTTAGTCAATAATGCCTTAGCAACTACCGCATTCAAATAAGCATCATGAGCATGGTGGTAATCATTGATTTCACGAACTTTGTAAAGTTCAAACTCTTTTCTAAATTGTGACACCAAATTGGATTTAAGTGTTAAAACTTTTACTTTACGAATTCGCTGACCACTCTTATCAACTTCTGGGTTAAACCGACTATCCAATATCTGCGCAACATGTTTTGTAATTTGACGTGTTTCAACCAATTGACGCTTGATAAACCCTGCCTTATCATCCTCACTCAAACCACCACGCTCTACTTTTGTTAAGTTATCAAATTTACGTTGTGATATTAACTTAGCTTTTAGAAGTTGTTGCCAAAATGGTCTCATCTTCTTAACAACATCTAAATCTGGCACATTATCAGACTTCCCACGATTTGCAGCTGAGCTTGTCAAAACACGATTGTCAATCGAATTATCCTTAATAAAAGCCTGAGGGATAATATGATCAATATCATAACTACTTAAATTATCGATATCTAAAGCATCACCTGTATACATATCACGACCATTTTGGAGGTAATAAAGAAACAGCCTGTCATTTTGCAAAGCCTGATTATCAGTTGGATGTTTTTTCAAAATCTCACTACCAAATTCATTAATAGCTTTCTGTAAGTTTATCAAACGTTGTTGAGAACGGCTACGGCCTCCATAAGTTGTTTGATTTTCACGCGCCATTTCAATCACAATATTTTCTGGCTCATGTCCCATGACCTTAACCAATTCATCAACGATTTTAATACTTTGGAGAATGCCTTTTTTGATTGCTGGGCTACCGGCTAAATCATGAACAACTTGTTTGATATTATCAACATCACCAATAATTTGAGCTTTAGCAATCTCATCCTTGAAACTTAAACTGTCATCGTTGATTAACTGCATAAAGTTACGATTAGCTTTACCATCATCGATTAAGTAATCTAAAATAGTTTTACCATTTTCTTTATTCTTAATGCCATCAATCAATTTATAAGACAAACGCCCCCAGCCAGTGTAATGTCTTCTTTCCAATTTAGTAAGTTGATCTTTTGTAAAAATTTCCTGATAACGTGATAGACGCTGACGAATCATCTGACGATCTTCAAATAAGGTCAAAGTTAGAATAATATCCTCAATAATGCCACTATTAGAAGCATCATCTAAAAATGACTTATCCAAAATTTTAGCTAAATCATGATAGGTTCCTAAACTTGCATTAAAGGCTTTATTTTCCTTATCTAAACCATTAAAATCAATGACACGATATTCATCAAATTCCTTGTCAAAGAAATCAATGAGGTCTTTTTTCGTTACTTTTCGATTTTTCTTAAATACATTATCGAAAATTTCTTGTTTTAGATTAGCATCAAGATAATTTGTTTTACCCTGTTCGTTGACATATTTAACCTTTGTTAATTCATTATAGATAGCAAATGTTTCGTAGAGCAAACTATGCTTAGGCAATACTTTTTCATTCGGTAAATATAAATCGCGCCCTATCATTCGTTCAATAAAGTCTTGAGCTGATTGCTCTTTGTCAACAACTTCATCAAAATTCCAAGGTGTAATTTTATCATCAGATTTATAACTTGCCCAAGCAAATCGACTATTTTTTCGTGCCAATGGCCCTACATAGTATGGAATCCTAAATGTCAAAATAGCTTCAATTTTAGTACGGTTTTCTTTTAAAAATGGATAGTATTCTTCTTGTCGGCGCAAGATAGCATGCATTTCTTGCAAGTGAATTTGATGCGGAATTGCTCCGTTATCAAAGGTTCTTTGTTTCCTCAAAAAGTCTTCACGCTCAATTTTATCCAAAAAATACTGACTGCCGTCTAATTTGGCCAAAATTCCTTTTAAGTATTTATAAAATTCTTCTTGTTTAACACCTTTTTCAATATAGCCTGCGTAGCCATTTGTGCTATTATTACTAAAAATGTCTTTGTAAACTTTTGGATTCTTCTCCTTGATAAACTGCTTTAACTTCCCTAAATCTTCTTCATGTTCCTCATAGCGCTTCACCATTGAAGCAGAAAGAGGAGCTTTTGTAACAATATCTCCAACAGTTAAGATACTTGAAAGTAAAATGGCATCATAAAGATTTTTAGCTGCCAGAAATAAATCAGCGTAGTCATCCCCAATTTTTCCAAGCAATTCTTCAAGGTCTTCGTCGTAAGTATCCTTAGAAAATTGAAGTTTAGCATCCTCCTCTAATTCAAAATTACTCTTAAAGTTTGGTTGAAGCCCCAAAGAAAGAGCTAGTAAATTTCCGAAAAAGCCATTCTTTTTCTCGCTTGGATACACATTGATCACCTTCTCCAAACGACGAGTTTTACTAATTTTTTCAGTTAAAATATCAACAACATTAACTTGTACTTCAGCTAACTGACTATTTTCAACAGTTCTATCATACACTTCAACAAGACTCTCAAATATTCTTTGAACATCTGTATTTTCAGCATCCAACTGCCCCTCAATCAAGAAATGCCCCCTAAACTTAATCATATGAGCTAAAGCAAGATAAACTAGTCGCAAATCAGCTTTTTCTGGAGAATCAGCTAGTTTTTGTCGTAAATGATAGATTGTTGGAAAGTCATTGTGATAAGCTATCTCTTCCTCAATATTTCCAAAAATAGGGTGCCTGTCATTTTCTTTGTCCTCAGCAATCAGGAAACTTTCTTCCAATCTGCGGAAAAAATTCTCATCTACTTTTGCCATTTCTGAAGAAAATATTTCTTGAAGGTAAAGAATACGATTACGACGACGGGTATAACGACGGCGTGCAGTCCGTTTCAAGCGAGTACCTTCAGCTGTCTCACCACTATCAAATAATAGAGCGCCTAATAAATTTTTCTTAATCGATTTCTTATCTGTATTCCCTAAAACTTTCATTTTTTTGGATGGTACTTTATAATCGTCAGTTACTACGCTCCATCCGACGCTATTAGTTCCGATATCAAGACCGATTGAGTATGATTTATTCATAAATTTTCTCCTTTGAAATATTCTAAAATTGTTTTTTATGGGATGAGAATAGCCTATTTCCTACTTTCTCAAAAAGAAACTGTTAAAAAGTCTTGCTAACTACCTCCAGATGCGCTATAATGGACTTGTTGGAACCATTCGAAACAACATAGCAAGTTAAAATAAGGCATTGTCCGTATTCAACTTTGTAAAAAGTGAGCACCGATTCGGTGCTTTTTTATTGTTTCAAAGAATTCGCTTACATTTTTATTATAAACTATTTTCGCAGTATCTCAACATTTAATTTGTATATAAATACCATCAGAAGTCCCCCATGCCACAAAAAATCACCAACGTCGTCGCTGCTGCTATCTTAAAAGATGGCAAATACTTCTGTGCCCAACGTCCTGAAGGCAAATCCCTTTCTGGTTATTGGGAATTTCCTGGTGGAAAGCTGGAAGCAGGAGAATCACCTGAGGAAGCGCTTATTCGTGAACTCAAGGTAAGGTGAAATCAAAATCTGCCCCTTAACCCCACGCGCTGCCAAATCAGCCAACTGTGCCTTAATCATAGAAATCCCAGACTGCGTCACAAAAGCCACTGAAAAATGAAAAGCTGTGCTCTTAAGTAACTCCTCCTGCAAATCCGTCAAAACAAACCGCTTCTCATCCGCATTGTTAATCAAAATCTTCGGCGCATAAGTCACGCACCCGATCAATAAAACCATACTGCATCGACTCCAACAACAGATCACTAAAGGCAATTTGGGTTCTATGATTTACTTAATTATCATAATAGAATCGCTCTATTTTTGAAATTCTATCCTCATTTTCATTTAAAATTTCTTTATCAAATCTGATTTCTTTTTGATCAATTTTTATGACGAACGGTTTCATCCACTCTATATCTTCAAATCCGGAGCCATACGTTAATAACCAAATCTCCTTTTTACTATTTGTTCCATACTTAATAAAATTAACCATTTGGCTTGCTATTTCATCATTTGTTGCACTTCATTTTACAACGCGGGAAAAAAATCGAAACCAGGATTACCAGTGATTTGTTCCTTGAGTAACTCTCCAAGTGGAATATCCAGATAATTTATTTCATTTACCAATGCTGACCTAAAGAGCTCAGAAACTACAGTTTCTCCTATTTCAGTAGTAATTACATCCTGTTTATGTTGTTATAATTTTTTCTTCAGATAATCAACAGTTGCGAAACTCCTGATGCTAAATGCCTCCCTTAAATATCTCTCATCAAAATTATTTATCCAAGATAAGTTTTGTAATTGCTCAATAATATCTCTGATGGTGATAGACAAATCTTCAGGTGCAATTCTCAGAAATATTACATTTGAGTCCCCTTCAGAAACTAATCTTTTATTTTCGATAATTTTAACCATTTTTCCACCTTAATTTTATTAGTGATATTATACCAAAAAAACGCTAGCAACTGCTAACGTTTTCAGAATATTATATATTATTACTTAACCAACTTCTCCATCTCACCAATACGCTCAACAGTAGCATCATATTTTGCTTGATAGTCGGCTTGTTTTTCTTTTTCTTTTTCAACGACTTCTGGTTTGGCGTTGGCGATGAAGCGTTCGTTGCTGAGTTTTTTGCCGACCATGTCTAGTTCTTTTTGCCATTTGGCTAGTTCTTTGTCTAGTCGAGCCAACTCTTCTTCGATGTTGAGGAGGTCGGCTAGCGGCAAGAAGATTTCGGCACCGGTGATAACGGCTGACATGGCTAGTTCTGGTGCAGCAATGCTTGAGCTGATTTCCAACTGTTCTGGATTTGTAAAGCGGCGGATGTAGTTTTCGTTTGCCTTGAAGAAGGCTTCAAGCTCGCTATCTGCCGTCTTAATCAAAATGGTAATCGGCTTAGATGGGGCAACATTGACCTCTGCTCTGCTATTTCGCACCGAACGAATCAAGTCCTTAAGGCTTTCCACTCCCTTGTGGGCTTCCGCATTTTCAAAGGCTGGGTTGACAACAGGGTAAGCTGCCACCACGATAGAGCCCTCTGCGTACTGAGCGAAGATCTCTTCCGTCACGAACGGCATGATTGGGTGGAGGAGGCGAAGGATTTGGTCCAGCGTGTAGAGAAGGACAGAGCGGGTCATGACTTTCTCGGCTTCGTTGTCGCTGTAAAGAACTTCCTTGGTCAGCTCCACATACCAGTTGGCGAACTCTTCCCAGATGAAGTTGTAGAGAATGTGACCAGCCACACCAAACTCGAACTTGTCAAAGTTTTCAGTGACTTTGGCAATGGTTTCGTTGAGGTTGTGGAGAATCCACTTATCCGTCACGTTTCCAGCTTTGCCACTTGCAACTTTCGCCACATTTGTGGTCGCATCTGCCAGCGTCAAGCCTTCATTATTCATAAGGATATAGCGGGAAATGTTCCAGATTTTGTTAATGAAGTTCCATGAAGCGTCCATTTTTTCATAAGAGAAACGGACATCCTGTCCTGGAGCAGAGCCGTTAGACAAGAACCAGCGAAGACTATCTGTACCGTATTTCTCAATGACTTCCATTGGGTCAATCCCATTTCCAAGAGATTTGGACATCTTACGCCCTTCTTCGTCACGGATAAGTCCGTGGATAAGAGCATTCTTAAATGGGCTCTTGCCTGTAAATTCAATTCCTTGGAAAATCATACGAGACACCCAGAATGGAATAATATCGTAGCCCGTTACCAAGGTTGAAGTTGGGTAATATCTCTTGAAATCTTCTGCTTCTGTATCAGGCCAACCCATTGTTGAGAAAGGCCAAAGAGCAGAGCTGAACCAAGTGTCAAGGACATCTTCATCTTGTTTCCAGCCATCACCTGTCGGCGCTTCTTCACCAACATATATCTCGCCTGCTTCATTATACCAGGCAGGAATTTGGTGACCCCACCAGAGTTGACGAGAGATGACCCAGTCATGCACATTTTCCATCCATTGAAGATAGGCATCGTTGAAACGTGGTGGGTAGAAGTCAACCTTATCATCAGTTGCTTGGTTAGCAATGGCATTCTTGGCCAATTGGTCCATCTTCACAAACCACTGAGTTGACAAGCGAGGCTCAACCACCACACCTGTACGCTCTGAGTGACCAACGGAGTGCACCCGTTTTTCGATTTCAACGAGGGCACCGATTTCTTCCAATTTGGCTACGACTGCTTTACGAGCTTCAAAACGGTCCATACCAGCAAATTCGCCAGCTAGTTCGTTCATGGTACCGTCAGCATTCATGACGTTGACTTGTGGCAAATCATGACGTTGGCCGACCTCAAAGTCGTTAGGGTCATGGGCAGGTGTGATTTTAACCACCCCTGTTCCGAATTCTGGATCCGCATGCTCGTCGGCAACGATTGGGATGAGCTTATTCACGATTGGCAGAACCACGTTTTGACCAATCAAGTCTTTGTAACGAGGATCTTCTGGGTTTACGGCAACGGCAACGTCTCCGAACATGGTTTCTGGTCGCGTTGTTGCCACTTGAAGGGCGCGCGAGCCATCTTCCAACATATAATTCATGTGGTAGAAGGCACCCTCAACGTCCTTGTGGATAACCTCAATGTCTGAAAGGGCTGTACGAGCGGCTGGGTCCCAGTTGATGATAAACTCACCGCGGTAGATCCAGCCTTTTTTGTAGAGGTCCACAAAGACCTTTCGGACGGCTTTTGAAAGGCCTTCATCAAGGGTGAAACGCTCGCGTGAGTAGTCCACAGAAAGCCCCATCTTGCCCCACTGCTCCTTGATAGTGGTCGCATACTCGTCTTTCCACTCCCAAACTTTATCTAGGAATTTCTCACGACCGAGGTCGTAGCGGGTAATACCTTGCTCACGAAGGCGCTCCTCCACCTTAGCCTGCGTCGCGATACCCGCGTGGTCCATACCAGGCAACCAAAGGGTATCAAAGCCCTGCATGCGTTTTTGTCGGATGATGATATCTTGAAGGGTTGTATCCCAAGCGTGTCCTAAGTGCAACTTACCTGTGACGTTTGGCGGCGGAATGACGATTGAATAAGGCTTGGCTTCCGCATCGCCTGACGGCTTAAAGACATCCTGGTCCAACCAAGTTTGGTAACGACCAGCCTCAACCTCGGCTGGATTGTATTTTGGTGATAATTCTTTTGACATTAGTTTTTCTCCTTTAGTATTTTTTAAGAAAATTGGTTTATACTATCCTCAAGCTAGAAATAGCCCAATTCTTTTTCATATAATCTCCTAGAAATAGTCAGTCCTTTGGGCTGGCTATTTCGTTTGTTCTTGCTCAAGCTCCTCCATTTTTGGGATAATTAGTTTAGCAACTTCATTAGCAGTAAGGTGAGTATTATTAATTTTGAGATAATGGTCAAGTTGCTTCGGCGCAAACTCTGGATTAAAGTTTGCAAACTTCATAGTATCTAGAATATCTTTTTCAGACCACTCAATATTTCTTTTCCAAGGTTTATGTTGCAGACGATTTTCAGTTACATTTCTTCTTAAACGTTCTTGCAGGTCTGTTTCCAATTCAATAAACAGAACAGCTTGATTCCTACTATGATAAATCGCTTGAATCTGCTCTAAAAAGGATATATCTGCTGGATCATTAAAGTCAATAACAACTGTAAAAATCAAACCCAAATCAGTTTTCGCAGAGGTTTCAAAAAACTTCATACGAATATCATTAATAAGTTCTCTCGCTTCGTCAGACATTGGAAAAAATTTTGTTACGAAATCGATTGATTCATGATTGTGAAATAAAACCAAATCAGTTAATCTTTCAACCTCCTGCCCAATGGTCATCTTGCCAGAAGCTTGTGCTCCAATAATAATTAGATTCATATGACCTCCTACTTTAAGCGTGCACTCCTATCCAGGCCCCTTTTCTTCTTAATAAAGGCACCCAATTTTTCAGATGTCCCCTTTTCTAGATAAGGTGAAGCGCTCTTTCTTCTATCGTTTCTCCCATTCCTTCTGCAACAAACCAAAGATGAGTTTGTCATGATAAGTATTTTCAACTTGCTTTCGCTGACGAAGTCTTGCCTCTAGTTGAAAACCTAATTTCTCCGCCACACGCTGACTTTGAGGATTGTGATCATAGACCGCAATTTCAATTTTGTGAAGTTCTAACTCTGTAAAACCGAAGTCCACTAATGCAGAAACAGCCTCTGGCATCAGTCCTTGTCCCCACAAATCTGGATGCAAGACATAGCCAATTTCAAGAATATCTGGTTTGATTTCTTTGGCAAAACTAACTGTCCCCACCAGCCTGTCCTGACCCTTCAGGCAAATAGCATAAATCCGTTTTCGAACTGCCTCATCCGTTTTATTCAAATCCATCTGGATAAACTGTTGGCACTCTTCAACGGACTGATTCACTGGAAAACCAGCTAGACGCGCCACTTCTGGACGATGTCCATAGTCATACATGGCTTCCGCATCCGTTATGCGAACGGGTCTCAAATACAAGCGTTCTGTTATCCGTTCTTTGAATTCTTTCATTGAGACCTCCTCCATTATGAAAAAAAAAACGCCCCTGCCAATACTGACAGGGACGAAATTCGTTTACGATTTCCGCGGTACCACCCTTGTTCAGATAGACTATAACTATCTGCACTTTACTTATTCGATTCACATCATCAGCAACCAGTTTTGACATTTGTGCGGATTTCTCAGTACCACCGCTTCCTGTGACAAATGGGGTTCAAAACACCTCTGAATGGCTTTATTGTAACAGAATTAACTTGAAAAATCAAGAATTCCTCTGTTGACAGGCTTACTCTAACCTTTTGTAGCTAGCAGTTTCTTGAGAACCTTGATTTCCTCTTCCAATTTTGCTGTAGGATATGCTTTAAATAAATAGAAAAGTGGCATGAGCATCAGTAGAATAAGCACTGCCGAAACTATTCTATCTGGGCTAGGTTCTACTTTTCTGTCATCAAATAAATATATAGGAAGCAAAACAATCACAGCCCCAAAGATAAAAATACCTAGCGTTGCCCAAAATGCTCGACGATAAGCCTTTGCTTTGATATTCTCCTCTTCTTGTTGAAAGAGGGCAAGCTCCCTGTTATTCAATTGGGAAAGCAAGTGTTTTTTCTCATTGTTCAGCCCTGCTTTATAAATGTTCATATTTTATATCTCCCCCGACTTCGATGGAACAATAGGATTTAAGCCTTCAAGGCAATCCCTTTTTCTTTCAACTGTTTAATGGTCGCTGGACCGATTCCTTTAAGAGCCAAGAGTTCTTTTTCTGTGTGCTGGGCAAAATCAACCACAGATTGAATCCCAGATTCATAAAATGTTTCCAAACGTGCCGCCGCAATGCCTTCCAGCTCAGAAAGTGCCAAAAAGTCCTCCAATGAATTAGGCGAAGAAGTCACTTCAGCTACCTTTTCTTTTACTTGCTCAACAGCATGTTCTACAAGAGTTTCAGCCTGGTGTGCGACTGTCTCAACAGCTCCGCGAGCAGTTTCAAGTCCAACACGCCCTGCACGTCTCAAGTCTGCCAACTGTTTTTTTAATTGTTTTTTCCGATTTACTTTCTTTTTAGCCATTTATCCTTTTTTCCTCTCCTAATAATGACGCTTCCCAAACAAATCATCTGGCAAATCATGAAACCCTTTGCCTGCATGATAGTTGGCAAATTTTCCCTGAATAAAACGATAGGCGTCCAACTTACTCTCATAACGAATGTAGCCATCTGCTGCCCGCTCATCCTTGTCTTCTTTCAAGACACGGCGACTCTCAGCCATTGCCAACTCATTAATCATGACCTGAGTGTTGACCCAAGCCTCAAATTCCTTCAAAAATTCTGCTTCGTAGCTCATATCTCCCTTTCCCTATCACACCTGTGCCTCTATCTCAACCTAGTTTAACACCTTTAATATCATAAGTTTGAGACGATGTGATTTTTTTCTTTTAACATTATAGCACATTTCTGCTATAAATGGGGCTTTCGTAATAAGAAAGAGAGTGGGACAAAAATCATGATTTCGAGGAAATTGATTTTGTCGTCCCACCTCCGCACAGTTGAGTAGATTGGTCGAAATTGCTTGCGTAGCAAGGGATGAGAACATTTAGTCAACCCCTGCCCTGCGCCAAACTGTTAATTCTAAAAATAGCATAAAACCTAGAACTTCTGCTCTAGGTTCTCTCCCCTATTTCCATTCAAAACGGTAACGCGTTTCGCTAAGAAATTCTTGGTCCTTTTCCAAAAGAATTGAGCCAAATCCCACCATGTTGCAAGCATCTGGTAAACCTTGACACTCTAAGCTAAAGACACCATGCTTGCGACACATATCCGTTGGCCCATGATTGTAAGTATAGATAATCACCGCTGGCTGGTTGGTTTTTAGCGTCAAGCGCACGCGCTCGTCAGGGCTCAGAACTTCCACCTGCTCAGCACTTCCCTCATGCAGCAACCAAGGATGATCATAACCACCCGCCGCGTCTGTTTGAGGACACTGCCCAGCTAAACCTTGGGCTAGATAGGATCCCTGACGAAAATCAAAAGGTGTTCCTACTACATTCGCAATCTCACCAGTTGGTAGATTGTCTGCCAAAGGAACATAGGATTCCGCATCAATGGTAAATCGGTGTTGGGACACATCCTGACTGAAATCACCTGATAAATTGAAATAAACATGGCAGGTTGGATTGAAAATCGTGTCCTTGTCCGACTGTGCTAGATAACGGACAAACACCTCATTTTCTTCTGTTAATTGAAAAATAGCCTGCACTTGCACATTGCCCGGAAAACCATTTTTCCCATCAGAAAGAAGATAGCTGAAGACAACTTGATTTTCTTCCTCATCGACCTGTGTTTGCCAGTAATCCATATTTGCCGTATCAGTACCACTATGGAGAGTCCGTCCTGGCTCATTTTCTGTAAAATGATAAACCTGTCCTTTGATAAAAGTCTCGGCACCTGAGATTCGTCCAGCAATAGGAACCACGCTTGACCCTACGTAGAAATCTTTGTCCAGATAGGCTTGGTCTGAATCCGCCGACAGGCTAACAGACCGCATTCCTTCACCTGCAATCGGCAAGGAAATATCCACAATTCGCGCCCCAAAGTTAGAAACTGTCAAGACCATGCCCTGCTCGTTGGTCAAGCGATACAATTTAGCTTTTTCACTACCAAAATTTGCTACTGTAATCATCCATTTTCCTCCGAATAAAAAAGCCCGACCTCAGCCGAGCTTAACGTCTAGATTAGTCTAGCACATTTTTTTACAAAATGAAAGGGTTTTCTAAAAATCTATTCATCCTCATCTTGGTCAGCAGCCCCCGCTAAGAAAGCATTAACATGATGAATATTTTCAGCACCAAATGCAGCATAGTCTACCGCTTCACCTAGAAGAACACCATTGATAAAGCCAATGACCATAGGCATATTCATCCCCGCTTACCTTTACTAGGATATATTAACATAATCAACTGGTTATGCTCAGTTGTTTTGTAAAATTTTTTTGAATTTTTAGTACAATATCACAAGAGTTTTCTTAAAAATTTTATAGAAAGGAGGTAGGATAAATGAAGGTCCCAAAATATCAACTCATTCAAAATGATTTACGCCAGCAAATCATCTCAGGAAAATTTGAATCCGGAGATAAATTCTATACGGAAGCTGAATTGACAAAACTCTACAATGTTAGCTCTATTACCGTTATTCGCGCCGTTAATGAACTTGTTAAAGACGGTTATCTCTATCGCCAACAAGGAAAAGGTACATTTATCTCACGGTCACGTAAGGGGAAATTAGTTGAATTCTCGGATATAGAAGTATTCCCTGACGACAAATATGCTGCCCAAGTTCTTTCATGCGAAAAAGGAAATGAACCTGCCATCCTTGAAAAACTAGCTCTTGATAAACAAGATAGTTACTATAAGGTAACTCGTCTTCGCCGAACTGGTGATCAAATCTGTGCAACAAGACTCAGCTACATTCCGGAACGTTATTTATTAACACCAGATGCACCGCTAGAGCATTTCCAATCTATTTCTCAACGGTTCAAATTAGATTTCAATATCTATCTATCAGACGAGCCCTATACAGAAACCACTGAGATTCTCTTTCCAGCTCCAGATACGATTGCAGGTATTTTACAATTAAAAGAGACGCAGCCACTTGTTTTACAAGAAAAACTAACTTACGTTGAAGGAAGTGACGAAATTTTAGCCTACACTGAAACTTACAAGATTTGGAACTTCTTCAAGTTTGAAATAAAAGCCAATAAATAGAAAAAAGACAAACTAGAACCTAGCCTGTCTTTGAATTTGTAGCTACCTCAGGGTAGCTTTTTATTCTGTTCTCGTATGGTACACTTTGTAACGGAATTGGTCAGCACGCGCAATACTGAAAGTATACTCGATAATCCGATTTTTATCATTATAAGTTTTCCGCAAGAGATGCAGCACTGGGCTACCATTGTCAATCGCTAACCACTTCGCCTCCGTCTCTAAGGCAATACTGGCATAAAACTCTTCTTCCGCCAAACGAACCGTTTGACCGTATTCATCCGCAAAAACCTCATAAAGTGGCTTATGCTCCAAGAGTTCCTGGCTCATCCCCTCAAACATGACTACAGGCACATACGAGCGTTCTAACATCATGGGTTGATTATCTGCAATCCTCAACCGCTCCAACTCATAAACAGGAGCTCCTACATCCAGCTGTAACTGCTTGGCTAATTGTTCAGAAGCTGCAATCTGTACGAAAGATAAAATTTTTGTTTTAGGAATCTTTCCTATTTTTTTCATCTGTTCTGTGAAACTATAAGCAGATGACAGATCTAAAGCTGACTCCTGTACTTCCGCAACAAAAGTCCCCTTCCCATGCATCTTATAAATCAAGCCCCGTCTCTCCAGCTCTTGAATAGCCAGCCGCACCGTAATCCGACTAACACCATAAATCTGGGTCAATTCTCGCTCTGAATATAATTTATCATTCGGAGCCATTTCTGACTGAATTTTCCCCTCTAACTCCTCAACAAGTTGCAAATAGAGAGGGGTTTCACTAGCACTATCAAACATTTCTATACCTCCTCTGGTCATATCCACATTGTAATACATTTACAATAGAATAGCAATTAGAAAAAGGAAGAACTCCCGTAAATTTTCTGAAAACAGAAAAAACGAGAGACTTCCTTTATTTTTTCATCAATTTCACAACCGCCTCGGTCCTAGCTGTGTAAGGGAACATGTCCACTGATTGAATATACTCCACTCGGTAGACCTGAGCCAATTGCACCAAATCTCGTGCCAACGTTGACGTATTACAAGACACATAAACCATTTTAGCTGGTTGATACTGCAAAATAGTAGCCAATAATTTGTCATCAAGGCCTGTCCGTGGCGGATCAACAATCAAAGCATCTGCACGATAACCTTCTTTGTACCACCGAGGAATAATTTCCTCTGCCAAACCTGCTTCATAGTAGGTATTATCAAATCCCATAGCAGCCGCATTTCTCTTAGCATCTGCAATCGCTTCGGGAATAATATCCATCCCCCGTACGCTGGCCACCTTGTCCGCAAAGGCAAATCCAATGGTTCCTACACCACAATAGGCATCAATCAAGTGGTCTGTTGCCTGAACATCCAAGGCCTCAACAGCCTGACTATAAAGCACTTCTGTCTGTTGAGGATTGAGTTGGTAAAAAGCACGAGGCGACAACGAAAAACGATAATCCAGAACTTCTTCAGAAATAGCCTCTTGTCCCCATAGAATCTCCGTCTCTTCCCCGTAAATCTCACTAGACTTGCTACGATTGTAGTTGACTGCCACCGTCTTCACCTGAGGAAAATCCTGCACCAAATTACGAATAATCGGCGTCAATCTCACCTCACGACTGGTTACAAAAATCAATTGAACTTGTTCCGTAGCCTCGGCCTTCCGCACCATCACTGTTCGCACACCAGCAATTTTGCGCTCATTGTAAATCGGAACTTTATGCTTATCCAAGAGTTGTACAATCCGATTAATCAACTGCTGCGTTAAGACATCTTGTACCAAACAGTCTTGGATATCCACCAGATGATGACTATCTGTCGCAAACAAGCCTGCTTTAACCGAGCCAGCAAAAGAGCGTGTCTGAAATTGTAGCTTAGCCCGATAATGCTGGGGATTTTCCATGCCTATCGTATGACGAATGTCATAATTTTCATAACCCTGGGGCTTAAATTTCTTCAAAGCCTGACGGATCACATCATCCTTGTACTCCAACTGCTGATCGTAGCGCAGGTGCATGAGCTGACAACCACCACACTCCTCATAAATGGCACAGGCTGGTTGGACACGAAACTTAGACTTTTTATTGACTGCAAGGAGGCGTGCCTCTACAAAATTCCGCTTGACCGCCGTAATCTGACAAAAAACTTCCTCCCCCTTTAGGGCACCAGGCACAAAGACCAGCGTTTTCTTATAAAAACCAATACCTTCACCATTGATTCCCATCCGCTTAATTTTCAGCGGAATCCGTTGTTTTACTGCTAAATTCATAACCCTATTTTACCATTTTTGCTATAATGTTAGATATGAAAATCACTAAAATCGAAAAGAAAAAACGACTTTACTTATTAGAATTAGAGTCATCTGACAAATGTTATATCACAGAAGACACCATCGTCCGCTTCATGCTTAGCAAAGACAAGGACATCAGCCCAGAAGAACTCAAAGAAATCCAGGAGTTTGCCCAATTTTCCTACGGTAAAAATCTAGCCCTCTACCATATCTCCTTAAAACAACGCACTCGCAAGGAGGTCCAAGATTATCTAGTTAAACACGAAATTAACATAAACTATATACCACAAATTTTAGACAATCTCGAAGTCAATAAATGGATCGATGACAAAGAATACGCCAGAAAAATGATCCAATCGAACCAATATACAGGCGACAAAGGGCCATTCGTCCTCGCACAAAAATTAGCTCAGAAAGGTATTGGTAAAAAAGAAATCGCAATTGCCCTTGCAGAGGCTGATTTTCCCGAAATTGCTCAACGGGTTGCTGAAAAAATCCACCGCAAATACAAAGAAAAATTACCAAGTCAAGCCCTCAAAACCAAAATTCTCCAGCAAATAACCGCTAAAGGATTCTCCAGCACTGACACCAAAATTGCCCTATCAAATCTAGATATTGAAAAAGACCAAGAGACAGAAACCAATCTCATCTACAAAGAATTGGACAAGCAATTTCCCAAGTATGCCAGAAAATATGAAGGTTACGAACTCACACAACGCCTAACCCAAGCCCTCGCCCGCAAAGGATTTTCCTTTGACGACATAAAATCTGCCCTTCGAGACTATCTCTAATTACCCATTTACAGAAAATTATGGTATAATATCTCAGATAAATTGTAATTAAGAAAGTTGGTATCTGCGTGAAATTACCAAAAGAAGGCGACTTTATTACAATTCAAAGTTATAAACATAATGGTGAACTGCACCGCACCTGGCGCGACACCATGGTACTAAAAACAACGGAAAATGCTATTATCGGTGTCAACAATCATACACTTGTCACTGAAAATGACGGCAGACGTTGGGTCACCCGTGAACCTGCCATTGTCTATTTCCATAAAAAATACTGGTTTAACATCATTGCAATGATTCGCGAAAATGGCGTTTCTTACTACTGTAACCTAGCCAGTCCCTATTTATTAGATAATGAGGCCCTAAAATACATCGATTACGATTTGGATGTCAAGGTCTTTGCAGACGGCGAAAAAAGATTATTAGACGTTGATGAGTATGAGCGTCACAGAAAATTGATGAACTACTCAACTGATCTTGATTTCATTCTCAAAGAGCATGTCAAAATCCTCGTAGATTGGATTAATCAAGAAAAAGGACCTTTCTCGAATGCCTACGTGAATATTTGGTACAAACGCTATTTAGAACTGCGAAATCGTTAAAGTTGCACACAAGAAAAACCTGTTTGTCAGGCTTTTTTCTTACATAAAGGAGGCCACAATGGCTTTTACAAACACTCAAGGACGCTATGCTAGTTTCGGTATTGTCACTTCACTACCAGGAACAGTTATTGACAGTTTTTGGTATATTATTGACAACTATTTAAAAGATGTTGTCCCTTTGAAAAAGATTATCCGTTTTACTCTCAAAAATAACAAAGGAAAAATTCAAGTAACCTTTTCACAAGAATCATATCATAATGCTATTACTATCGATTTAGATATTCCTTACGATCCATTTTATCCTCGCACCGTACTAGTCATCGATAAAAACGGTAAAGAAACAGTTGCTTTACCAGATGAACTATCTATCATCTAATGATCTATCTAAAAATACTCTCTAAAATGTCTTAGCATCAATTTAGAGAGTATTTTTAATTATCCGCAAATTTATGGCTTTATAATTTCTGTAGTGGGTAAATCCATCGCAAAGATTATAAGGCATTTTATTTGAAAAAAATAGAGAGCATTTATCGTATATAACTTTTCATTCACCCACTATAGTTGATAAAGAGCTCAAATTAAGAAAGAAAAAGAGAGAGGCTAACCTCTCTCAAACCATAGTCCGTACGGGATTCGAACCCGTGTTACCGCCGTGAAAAGGCGGTGTCTTAACCCCTTGACCAACGGACCATATAAACTCCGCCAACAGGGCTCGAACCTGTGACATCATGATTAACAGTCATGCGCTCTACCAACTGAGCTATGGCGGATAAAA
>NZ_JBINIY010000018.1:0-27543 GCF_043656315.1 Streptococcus hepaticus | reverse complement strand
TATCACAATTTAAACTTCCCACCAATTCCATTCTGTAGCTTTGGTGGCTATCTTTGCGATAATTGGCAACGCCAAAAGGAACAGGTATTGAAGTTTAATAAATCTTTTCATATTGAATTATCTCCTAAATATTTTTTACATTGTCTATTTTAAAAGATTCGATTCAACTTGAACATGTCAGGGATGTCCTATTATTTATGATCTTTTTTCCACTCTTGTGTGAGTTGCTGTGCCAGATAATCATCGTCCATCATCTGAGCAAAGGATAGGGCTTTCTTATAGCTTTTTTCTGCCCCTTTTTCGTCTTGTAATAAATGCAACTGATATTTCCATTGCATCAATTGTCGTACTGGCATCCGCTTAAAATCATGAATTTTTTCTATTATATTAGACATTTGAAATAAAATTTCTTCCACTACCTGCTTATCTTTTCTTCGAAAATAAACTGAAAACAGCCCCATATAAATCATGTTTAATACCAATAATTCTTCTACATCGTAATTTTCCTTATTTTTTACAAGTCTTGGTAATAATCCTTGAACAAAGACTTCATCATAATGTTCAGAAGATACATTTGCGCATAATAAATAGAGCTTTATCAGTATTAAATCATTCATCTTATAAGATGTTTTTAGCTTAACTTGTTCAAAATACTCTTCTAATAAACCCGTTCCAAAATCAACTTGCTTTGCGCTAAAGGTATCTAGTATTGTACGTAGACTATCTACTGTTAACTTTTCCTCTTCTGGAAGATAATCATAGTATTCCTCATAAATTTCATCAAATTGTTCTTCACGTTCTTGAATCCGTCTTTCATCTGTATAAACAGGTGTACGTAGTATCTGATACTTTATTTCTTTATATTTTTTAGGAAGTTCCAATACCTCTTCATCAACAAATACACCGACAGAAACACCGAATTGTTTTGCTATATATCTCATTCGTTCTAAGGTAGGAATACATTGTCCAGCTTCAATCCGAGCAAATTGTCTTACTGAAAGAATCGATTGGTCTCCACAAAAATCATCTCGTGTAATTCCTCTCTCTTCTCTCATTTTACGAATCTTTAACCCTAATTCTTTCATATCTTTTCTCCTAAATTGTCACTTAGTGTATTATATCACAAATCATCTGTCTTTTTCTAGAACATCCCGGAATATCAAACTGTTTGTTCGGTTTTTGACAAAATAAAAGACCGGAGAACTTTCATTCTTCAGTCTTTCTAATTTTAATCATTTAACCCAAGACGATCAAAAATATCATCAACTCGTTTTGTGTAATAAACTGGGTTGAAGAGTTCATTGATTTCTTCTTGTGTGAGGCGTGATGTGACTTCTTTGTCTGCTTCAAGGAGTGGTTTGAAGTCTACTTGGTTATCCCATGAGTAAGCTGTTTTTGGTTGAACCAAATCGTAGGCTTGTTCGCGGGTCATGCCTTTTTCAATCAAGGTCAACATGATGCGTTGGCTGTAGATAAGCCCAAAGGTTGAATTCATGTTGCGCAGCATATTGTCAGGGAAGACCGTCAAATTCTTGACAATATTACCAAAGCGGTTGAGCATGTAGTTGATGAGGATAGTCGTGTCGGGCGTGATGATGCGCTCAGCTGATGAGTGCGAAATATCGCGTTCGTGCCAAAGGGCTACGTTTTCATAAGCCGTCACCATGTGACCACGGATAACACGCGCTAGCCCAGTCATGTTTTCAGAACCGATTGGGTTGCGTTTGTGAGGCATAGCAGAGCTACCCTTTTGACCTTTTGCGAAGAATTCTTCAACTTCGCGCTGTTCTGATTTTTGCAGACCACGAATTTCGGTTGCCATGCGTTCAATAGATGTTGCGATGCTAGCAAGTACAGCAAAGTATTCAGCATGCAAGTCACGTGGCAAGACTTGAGTTGAAATTTCTTGTGGGCGGATGCCTAATTTGCCACAAACATATTCTTCCACAAATGGAGGAATGTTAGCAAAGTTACCAACTGCACCAGAGATTTTCCCTGCTTCCACACCTGCGGCAGCATGTTCAAAGCGCTCTTGATTACGCTTCATTTCGCTGTACCAAGTGGCCAATTTAAGACCAAAAGTTGTAGGCTCAGCGTGCACACCATGGGTACGGCCCATCATGATGGTCATCTTGTGCTCTTTAGCCTTTTCAGCCACGATGTTAGTAAAGTTTTCAAGGTCACGACGGATAATGTCGTTGGCCTGCTTGTAGAGGTAACCGTAGGCAGTGTCTACCACGTCTGTAGACGTCAAGCCATAGTGAACCCACTTGCGCTCTTCACCAAGGGTCTCAGAAACCGCACGGGTGAAAGCCACCACATCGTGACGAGTCTCTTGCTCAATCTCAAGAATGCGGTCAATGTCAAAGTCCGCATTTTCGCGAATCTTAGCCACATCTTCCTTAGGAATCTCACCCAACTCAGCCCAAGCCTCGTCAGCCAAAATCTCCACTTCCAACCAAGCACGGTACTTGTTTTCTTCACTCCAAATGTTCGCCATCTCAGGGCGTGTGTAACGTTCTAGCATATTTTCTCCTTTGAATTTGTTATCTGTGAGGATTAGTAAGCATCACATAACAAGATATTGAAATTTCCGTAAAATGTAATTAGAAACAATAAACATTTGATTATTCCAATTATCTATTATATAGCTGAATTTATCATAACAAGTCAACTAATATAGACATTTTATTCCAAAATTTCGTGTTTCCATTGTTCAAGTTCTTCTTTCGCATCTGATATACCTGCTAAATGTTTTAAAATATGCAAATCATCTAGAAGATAAAGTAAAACTAACAAATCTCTAGCTGTTTTTTCTCGCTCTTCGTCAGAAATAGTATCAAAGAAGTCAATATTTAAAGCTTTAACCGGATCTTCATAATGACTCCCCCCATGCAGAACCAGTCGATACATAAGATTCTCGAAATACGACCTATACCTTTCATCTAACTTAGCAACAATTTTCTGATCTGTTGTTAATTGTGTAATACCTGTTTTATAGTTAAAACTGCCATAAGCCTCTAAAATTTTTCTCATGGCATTACCGACAAAAGTTTCTACGGTAGGTCCACCTCTTCCTGATGCAAAGTCAAAAACTATTTCAAGTAGTTCTGTATAATCGTGACTGCTAGTTTTGAATTCTTGTAATTTACCAGAAACCAGTTCTAATTTCTTGTATTTAGATTTTTGCCCACCTTCCTCTACTTTACAAGATTCCATTACTTCTTGTAAAAATTTATCAAAGTCATACATAGTTTGTTTGTCATGGGTCATTAATAAAACTCTGGTATTCCTATTCCCCTTAAGAAATTTAGTTAAACAAAATTTCAAATATGAGATTATCCCCACTTTATTTTCCATATCAAAACTAGAAACTGGATCATCAATAATAATAAAATTTTCTTGAGAATAGGCTTCAGACAATTCTCTTTGTTGAATAATTTCAGTAAAGAAGTAACAAAGCGCAAGTGCATTCCTCTCACCCACCGATACTCTACTAGGATCCACGGCCTTACCTCTTGATAGTAAGTAGTATTTTCCATTTTGATTTTGAATTGCTAAACGATCTTTTGAAAAAAATATATAATTTAAACCCTTGTTAATTTCATCAACCGCTATATCTATATTCAGTTTCTGATTCTCTAAATTAGAAATCTGCTGCTCGTAATCTGATACTTTGCTTTTGCTACTGTCATAATTACTTTTACATGCTTCTTTTTCGGTTGATTTCTCTTGAAATTTTTTATAATCATCTTGAATTTCATAGAAAGCCAACTCATTATTGATTCGAAGTAAATTTTCTTTTAATGTTTGATTATCTGTGATTTCTGAGTTATGTTGGGTAACTGCTTGATTAATTTTTTCAATGTCACTCTCTACCTGAGATAATTCTTTGGAAAAATCTAATTCTGGTAGCTCTACTACAACATAAGGATTCTCAATCTTTTTATCAATTAATAAGTTAATAGCATTAAATTTAGCATTTAAAGCATTAATACTACTTTGATAAGAATCGATTAAACTTGAGTCTATTTGCTTATAATCAGAAAAATTCTGATTTATCTCATCAATTTTACTGCCTCTCAATGCCTGTTGGTGTTCCTCAACAGCTCTCGATAGGAGTTTAGTTACACCATTGATAAGTTCTTCTCTAATATCATCAGATACTAATTGAGTACAAAAAGGACACCTTTTTTGATGTTCATCTGAAAAAAAATCTTTAACCTCTTTTAAATGACGTTCACCTTTTGTGGTATCAGATAGTAAAGTTAGCAGATACTCATCCCTATCATTCAACTCTGGTTTCTCTATTCTTTGAGATAATAAAGTTGATAATTCATTCCGATCAAAATTAATTGGTGGTAAAGATAAATTATGATTTATGGCAACTGCTGACTCTCTTATTGAAAAATATCTAACCTTTTCCTCATTAAATTTATTCTCTAATAAATCTCTATCTAAAGTTGGTTGTAAGTTAACAAAATTTTGAAAAGTATTGCTATTAACAGAAGAAGCTGCTCTATTACCTTTTATCTCCCGATCTCTTTCCGCCCAATTTCCTGGTCCCTTTAAAGAATTTGTCATCCTCTTTTTCCAAAAATCCGGAGATTTTTCATTTTTATCGTCCTTATAGTCTGTATACTCAGAATCATATCTTTGAAATTCGGACCTTAACTCAGCCAACTTACTTCTCAATATAACAAGTTGACTATCAATGTCAACTTGTTCGCCTAAGATTACAATTGTATCTAATCCTTCTTGAGCAATTCTGACTTTTTGATCAATATAGTCTTCATTGAAAATAAATATCGATTTTCGTTCACTATCACTAAGTACAATGTTATTATTATCTTTATCAATAAATGATACTCTATCTACTCCCCACTCACTATTTTTATATTTACTTATTCCGCGAGCGATAGTGCTTTTTCCTGAACCATTCCTCCCAAATAATAAACTTGCTCTATCATTTTGCGATTGATTTGTTCCCTCAAAATTTCCTTCAAAGAGTTCTAATTGAGTTTTATCTTCAAATATGCCTGACTTTATGCTAAATCCTTTAATTTTTTCAAACATTTTCTTCTTTAGACCAACCTCCCTAAAACGCCCCCACACTTTCCGCATCCCCAAACAAGGTCACATGCCCCATCTTGCGATTGTGCTTCGCTTCTAGTTTACCATAAAGGTGGAGGTGGGCGCTAGGGTTTTGGTGACAAAATGCTTGCGCGGCTTCCATGTGTTGTCCGAGGACATTGAGCATGATGGCTGGGGCGTGGAGGTGAATTGGTGGCAATGGTTGTCCGAGAACGCCTAGAATATGGGTGTCAAATTGTGAAAAATCACAGGCTTCAATAGAATAATGTCCTGAATTGTGGGGACGTGGGGCGATTTCGTTGACCAAAATCTGTTCGTCTGCCACAAACATTTCTACACAGAGGGTTCCTGATAGGTCCAACTGTTTAGCAATCTGCACTGCCATGGCTTGGGCTTTTTCAGCAAGTTCTTCAGAAATGCGGGCTGGGACAATGGTTTTTGAGAGGATATTGTTGCGGTGGATGTTCTCTTGAACTGGGAAGACTGTCACATCCTTACCATTCCCTGACACGATGACTGAGATTTCAAGGTTGAAGGTTACAAATTCTTCCAAGACACACTCAGCATGGTTGGCCAATTCTTTGGCGTCAGCCAGATTTTCTTCTGATTTGATGACCACTTGCCCATGGCCATCGTAACCACCTGTTGCGGTTTTGAGGACATAGTTTTTAGACAGGTCTAGGTTTTTCAAGTCTAAGCTTGATGTGACTACCTTGTAAGGTACCACAGTGACGTCTGCCTTGTTTGACAGGAAGTCTTTTTCAAAGATACGGTTTTGGAAAATGCGCAGGAGGTCGGTTCCCTGTGGCAATTGTCCTGGATTGATAACCTTGTCCAAGGCGTCTGCGTCTACGTTTTCAAATTCATAAGTGAGCACGTCACAGCGCGCAGCCAATTGCGCCAAAGCCTTGACGTCCGTATAGGGGGCCACAATCATGTCCGACACGCGCGATGCAGGGCAGTCGGCCGCTGGGTCCAGGGTCACTACCTTGTGCCCCATGTAGATGGCAGAAATGGCCATCATCTGGCCCAATTGCCCGCCTCCGATAATGCCGATGGTTTTAGATGAGTTCATCCGTTGAATCCTCCGCGATTTTTCCTTGTTCCTCTGCAAAATGGGCTAGCGCCTCCGCCAAGTTTTGGTCCTCGATTGCGAGGATTCGGAGGGCTGTGAGGGCAGCGTTTATAGCTCCCGCTTCACCAATAGCCATGGTTGCCACAGGCACCCCACCAGGCATCTGAACAATGGAATAGAGAGAATCGACACCGCTGAGAACGCGCGATTTGACAGGGACACCAATAACAGGGAGGGTTGTTTTGGCAGCTACCATCCCTGGAAGGTGGGCAGCACCGCCTGCACCTGCAATGATGATTTTGACGCCTCGACCGCGGGCTTCTTCGGCGTGTTTGAACATGAGGTCAGGTGTACGGTGGGCAGAGACGACTTTTTTTTCGTATGGGACTTGGAAGTTATCCAAGACTTCAGCTGTTTTTTGCATGGTTGCCCAATCGGATTTTGAACCCATGATGATGGAAATGACTGGATTTGACATGATTGCTCCTTACTTTTCTTAGGTAGTGGGGTCGTCAGCAGCCACCTTCGGTGTCTCATGACTAACTTGAAAGCCTAAAGTCTTTCAAGTTCCCCGAGTGACGTAGTCACTCTTGTCACCACTATCAAAAGTATCTGGGTGGCTCGCTTTCGCTCGCGTTTAGTTGTGCTCACTGCGTTCGCAATGGATTGTTGATTTAATCTTTTAAGGCTTTGCTGCCGATGTCTGTTCGGTAGAAGAGGCCTCTTGTGTTTTGGGTTTTGAGTTGGTTGTAGATTTTTTCTTGCGCAGCTTGGACGGTATCGGCTGTGATGACTAGCATGTAGACGCGGCCACCGTTTGAGAGTAGAGCTTTGCTATTTTCTGCAAACTTAGCGCCTGCATAGTATGTGATGATGTCGCCGTCAGTTTTAGCTGGTAGTTGAACGCCTTTGGCATAGTCAAGTGGGTAGCCGTTTGAGGCAACAACCACACCAAGAGTCACACCGCTATCTAACCAAGTGATGTTTGGCTCCTTGCCATCAAGAATGTCACTAATGTTTTGAGCGAAGTTTGACATCAGACGAGGGAGGATAATCTGGGTTTCTGGGTCACCGAAGCGGGCGTTGAACTCGATAACTTTTGGTCCATCCGCTGTCAAGATGAGACCGCAGTAGAGAATCCCGAGATAAGGACGCCCTTCAGCAATCATGCCTTTGAGGACTGGCTTGATGATGGTTTCAACAGCTGTGTCCACCACTGACTGAGGCAGGTGCGGAACTGGAGCGTAAGCCCCCATGCCACCTGTGTTTGGTCCTTTGTCGCCATCAAAGGCACGTTTGTGGTCCTGAGCTGTCGGCATGATGTAGAACTGGTCGCCGTTGACGAAGGCAAAGAGAGAGAACTCTTCCCCGTCCAAAAATTCTTCGATAACCACGCGCGCACCAGAATCCCCGAACTTATTGTCCAGCAGCATGTCGCGAGCCGCTTCCACCGCTTGCTCGACCGTCTCTGCCACGACCACGCCCTTACCTAGCGCCAGCCCATCCGCCTTGACCACGATAGGCGCACCCTGCGCCTCGATGTAGGCCTTAGCTTTTTTGAAGTCGGAAAATGTGCCGTAGGCTGCTGTCGGAACGCCGTATGTGCCCATGATTTCCTTAGCAAAATCCTTAGACCACTCAAGCTCCGCTGCCAAACGCGTCGGACCAAAGGCTTTGAGGCCAGCCTGGTTGAAATCATCAACGATCCCAGCCGCTAGCGCATCATCGGGACCAACAAAAGTCCAAGCGATATCATTTTCCTTAGCAAAAGCAATCAACTGTGAATGTTCGGAAATAGCAATATTCACCAAATCCAAACCATCCAAGTTCATGCCATCGTTACCAGGTGCGACAAAGACTTGTTCAACCCCTTCAGAATCCAATAACTTCTTAGCAATCGCATGCTCACGACCACCCGAACCAACAACAAGCAATTTCATGATATACCCCTTAATACGAATTTTATAATATTAGTATACCACATTTGTTCGCTTTAAAGAATTACTTACCGAATTTATTTCGAATAGTTCGGAAATACTGAACAAAAATCAAGTTTCTATAGGAAAAATCCCCTCCGCTAACTTTTGCAATAAATTGCGAATAGTTTAGGCAGGAGGAATTTTATGAAAAGATATTCTAATTTTTTATTGTTTGCAACAACTGCCTTAACGGCTTGTTCTTTTAGCACTGCCGTGCAAGCTGGGGAAATTGAAGCAGGGCTTTCCGACACCAATGTGATACAACCATTGCCAAAAGATCCCACTTTAGTTAACCAGTCGATGAAAATTGAACAACGGGGAAATCTGGTTTCTATTTTCTATAACCGCTCTCCTCAGCAAGAAGGCTACAAAATCCAGTACGCTGTCTGGTCTAATGAAAACGGACAAGACGATATCCGATGGTATGTTGCTGGTGAACAAGAAACAGAGTTTTCACTCGTCAATCACTCTGGCTACGGCAATTATACCGTGCATGCCTACATTGTCATTCAGGATCGACTTGTTTTTCTAGATGCGGGAGCCTTTACACGCAGCAAGCCACAACCTAGTCTAACATCTAGTATTTCAGAAGTGGGAGCTCTGGATATTACTGTTCAAAATCTTCCAGAAAACACGACAGAAGTTAGAATTCCAACCTGGTCCAGCCAAAACGGACAAGATGATATTGTCTGGTACACAGCCAGTCAAAATGAAGACGGCAGCTATGGCTTACGCATCCCGCTCAATGCCCACAACTTTGATACAGGAAATTATGAAAGTCATGTTTATATCAAGGAAAATGGACAAGCTAGTCAAAAATATATGGCTAAAGTAACCACACTTGTAGAAAATGGACACGTTCCTCTTCAACCTAAACCAACTTTTACCATCGAAAATTTGGATGTGGCTAGAGGAACCTATCAAGTGGTCACCCAAGAGACGCTACAATCCAAGAAAATCAAATCAGTGGATGTTGCAACTTGGTCTATGGACAAACAGGCTAATATCAAATGGCGTAAGGCAAATCTAGTCAATGGCGCCTATCAAGTTGCGGTAGATTTTCAGGAGCATAAAAACCATCCTGGAATCTATCAAAATCATGTCTATGTGACTTATACAGATGGTAAACGATCTGGCTACGCCCAGTCTCCGATTGACTTGACTGGTGCAAAAATTCCCGTAGAGTTTCAAGCTCAATTTCTCTCGGCAGGAACCATGCAGTTGACGGCAAAAAATATTTATAGCGAGGGAGAAGTTCGCTTTGCCGTTTGGTCTGATGAAAACAATCAAGATGACCTAAAGTGGTACACAGCAAGCCCATCAGCTGATCAGACTTACTCTCTCAATCTGCTCTTATCCAATCATAAAGGAATCGGCAAGTACCACGTACACATTTATCAAAATGGAAAAGGACTAAAGGCAGCGACTATGGAAATTACTGCCGCTCAAAAGGATAGTACCCCAAATACTTATCCAGTAGGCCAGTGTACTTGGGGTGTCAAAGAAGCCGCGCCTTGGGTTGGAAATTGGTGGGGCCATGCACGAACGTGGGCAAATTCTGCAAAAAATGCAGGATTCACAGTCGGAACAACTCCTAAAGTTGGCGCTATTGCTGTATGGACAGACGGATCTTTTGGACATGTCGCCTTCGTCACCCAAGTAAATAGTCCAACCCAAATTCGTGTGAAAGAATCCAATTATGAAGGAAAAATGTACCTCGGTGACTTCCGTGGCTGGTTTAACCCCGTTGCAGATGGCGTCACAGCCTATATCTATCCAAATTAATCTCTAAAGGCACTTCCTGTGCCTTTTTTGCATACAAAAGAAAAACTCGACCGAAGCCGAGATTTCAAAAATTTCTTATACAATTCTTAATGTCTAAAGTGTCTCACACCTGTAAAGATCATGGCAATTCCATGCTTGTCAGCTGCGTCAATCGAATCTTGGTCACGGATGGATCCACCTGGCTGAATGATAGCCTTGATCCCAGCGGCAGCAATTTCTTCAATATTATCCGCAAATGGGAAGAAGGCATCTGAGGCAAGAACGGCACCATCAAGACGATCCTTAGCAGCTTCAATAGCAATCTTAACTGCACCGACACGGTTGGTCTGACCAGGTCCGACACCAAGGGTCATGTGGTCGTTGGCAATCAAGATACCGTTTGATTTGACGTACTTGATAGCTTTCCACGCAAACTCAAGAGCCGCTTGCTCACGCGCATCTGGTTGACGTTTGGTCACAACTTGCCAGTCAGCTGGATTTTCCTTGATGACGTCTTGGTTTTGCACCAACATACCGCCGACAACACCTGTGTACTCTGCTTCCACTTCGCTGGCTACTTGGGCGTCAAATGGCAATTCGAGGATACGCAGATTTTTCTTTTTATTGGTCAAAATAGCTAGCGCTTCTGCCGAATAGCTTGGTGCAATGATGATTTCTAAGAAAATCGGATGCATTTTTTCTGCGGTAGCCGCATCCACCTCACGGTTAAGAACGACAATCCCACCGAAAATCGAAACAGGGTCAGCAGCGTAAGCATTGTCCCAAGCCCCTTCAATGGTATCCGCCTGACCGATGCCACAAGGGTTCATGTGCTTGAGCGCCACAACAGTCGGACGGTCGGTAAAGTCACGGATAATGCGGATGGCCGCATCGGCGTCACGGATATTATTGAAAGACAGCTCTTTACCGTTGAGCTGCTTGGCTGACGCGATAGAATACTCTGTCGGAATCGCTGACTGGTAGAAATCCGCATCCTGTTGAGGGTTTTCACCGTAGCGCATGGCTTGTTTAAGGTCATAAGTGATGGTTAGCTTTTCAGGCTTGGTCTCGCCGACTTGAGCTGTGAAATAATCTGCAATCAAGGCATCGTAAGCAGCCGTGTGACGGTAAACCTTGGCTGCCAAACGTTGACGGGTAGCGTAAGCTGTCTCACCATCTACCTTGAGCTCATCCAGTACCACCGCATAGTCCGCTGGATCCACGATAACGGTCACGCTGGCATGGTTCTTCGCAGCTGAACGGAGCATAGAAGGCCCACCAATATCGATATTTTCCACCGCCAAATCATAAGTCACATCTGGACGAAGAATGGTTTCCTTGAATGGATAAAGGTTGACCACCACAAGGTCAATTAGACCAATTTTATGCTGCTTAGCAGCTTGCAAATGGCTGTCCAAATCACGACGAGCCAAAAGTCCACCGTGAATGTTTGGATGAAGGGTCTTGACACGACCGTCCATCATTTCAGGAAAACCTGTCACATCGTCAATGGCAATCGTTGCCACCCCTGCATTGTCAAGAGCAGTTTTTGTACCACCAGTTGAGATAATCTCCCAACCAAGAGCTCTCAATTCTTGAGCAAATTCTACAATGCCTGCTTTGTCAGATACACTGATCAGTGCGCGTTTTGTCATGTTGTCTCCTTTTTCTATTTCTACCAATCCATTTCATAAGCTCTGTATTCATGTGAAAATTCATAGCCTAATTTCTCTGCCAAATCTAACGAAGTCTTCGTATGGGCATCCCAGCTAGGGTAGATCTCCCTGTCTAGGCAAGTCACTATCAACTGAGCTGCGACAGCTTTTGCCAGACCCTTTCGCCTAAAATCAGGGTGAGTATCTATCTCAATTTCAATCCCATTTTCATAGGTTGAGTAAGACGAGGCACCAGCCACTAGCTTTCCCTGATAAAGGGCAACAACTCCTAGTCCAAGTTGAGAATAGCGCTGGTAATCATCGTAATTAGCAACCAAATCTTGCGACCACTCTTCAGTCAAACAAACTTTGTATAGCTGTTCGTCCATAAACTGTAATTCAAAATCTTCTGGCAAGCTAGTCACAAATTCTTCTAATTTGTTGCGGTCAAATGCGGTGCCCTTCTTGGTCGCATAGCGTGTAAAAGCCTTCACTTTATCTCCGTAGGTCTTCTCAATCAATTTGCGCCAACCTTCATGCTGTGGTACAAGAATAATATCCTCTCCACGACAAAATTCAATTAGTTCAAGACAAGGTTGACCCGCTAAAAAACCAAAAGAAGCTTGTTTTCCTAATTTTGCCAAGGCAGATTGGGGATTGTCAGAATCATCAACCCAAATTTCTCCCATCACTCCCTGCAAACAGGACCAAATCATGGTTTCTTGCCAGTCTTGAAACAAAGAGATAGCTGACGATAAATTATTTAATCTTTTCATAGGTTGATTGTAACAAATTATCCTATTTCTTTTCAACTCCCAATCTTTCCAGCACCTCTGGGTACAGTTTGTACTCGGCTTCATGGATTCGAGCTTCGAAGGTTTCGATGGTGTCATCTGCTAAACATGGCACGCGAACCTGTTTGATGATTTGTCCTGTATCCACACCCGAGTCCACCCAATGAACGGTTACACCACTCTCAGAAACGCCTGCATTCCAAGCGTCTTCGATACCATGGGCACCTGGAAATTCTGGCAGATAGGCAGGGTGGATATTGATGATACGACCTTCATAGGCTGATAGCAAGGTGCTACTGACAATTTTCATATAACCAGCCAATACGACCAAGTCAATCTCATGCTCACGGAGCAATTCAACAATCGCTTGTTCATAATCTGCCTTGTTCTCAAATTCTTTGAGTTCAAAGGCATAGCTCATAACTCCCAAATTTTGGGCACGCTCCAATACATAAGCATCACGCTTATCTGAAAAGACAAATGCTACTGGAAACTGCTCGGCAATCACTTGGAAATTGGAACCAGAACCGCTGGCAAATACCGCAATTTTTTTGGCCATTAGCGAATCACCACACTAGTATCCATTTTTTCCACAATCCGACCAATCTCATAAGCAGGCTCGTCCAACAGTTCTTTGACACGCGCCACATTCTCTGGACTCACTGCCAGCATGAGGCCAATCCCCATATTGAAGATTTCAAACATTTCTTGGTGTTTGATGTCGCCGTATTTCTCAAGGGCCTTGAAAATTGGTAGAACTGGGATCTTGTCCTCTTCGATTTCAGCTGCTAAGTTGTCCGCAAACATACGAGGCACATTTTCAATAAAGCCACCGCCTGTAATGTGGGCAATACCGTTGACCAATTCTTCCTTAATCAATGGTAGCAGAGCTTTAACATAGATACGCGTTGGCTCGAGGAGGACATCCTTGAGTTTCTGACCTTCCAATTCAGGGAGAACTTCTTCACCTGTGTATTCCGCAAAGACGCGACGCACAAGTGAGTATCCATTCGAATGGATACCAGATGAAGCAAGCCCAAGAAGGATATCACCTTCTGCCACTTTTGAACCATCGATGATTTGTGATTTTTCAGCCACACCGACCGCAAAACCAGCCAAATCGTAGTCATCTTCGCCATACATACCAGGCATTTCAGCCGTTTCACCACCGATGAGGGCAGCGCCAGACTGAACACAACCTTCTGCCACACCTGCAACCACCTGC
Organism: Streptococcus hepaticus; assembly: GCF_043656315.1. Lineage (NCBI taxonomy): Bacteria > Bacillati > Bacillota > Bacilli > Lactobacillales > Streptococcaceae > Streptococcus > Streptococcus hepaticus. Next base: position 13,957 of record NZ_JBINIY010000018.1, on the reverse strand, counting down.
TCCAATTTAGCTGGCTCATTTTTACCCGTTGCGATGTAGTCTAGGAAGTAGAGTGGCTCTGCGCCCGCTGCAATAATGTCGTTGACACACATAGCCACACAGTCTTGACCGATGGTATCATGCTTGTCATATTTAATAGCCAGCATGAGCTTGGTTCCCACGCCATCTGTACCAGAGATAAGCACCGGCTCTTTCACCCCAGTCGCTGAAAGGTCAAACATGCCTCCGAAACCACCAAGGGCACCCATGACACCCGCACGCTCCGTACGCGCTACGTGCTTCTTAATGCGCTCAACAACCTCGTAACCAGCCTCAACATCAACACCTGATTTCGCGTAAGCATTTTTTTCTGTCATTTTCTTTTTCTCCTTTGGTCAGTAGCAGAGCTACTTAACATTGTCAATGTGGAAGCTAACCTGTTCTTCCAAACTCTTGAGGTAGGCTTCTTCGTAATCGTAAAGTGGCGTTGGGTAATCCCCATCAAAATAAGCCACGCAGAGTCCACCATTTGGCGCATCTGTTTCAATGCCAATAGATTCAATCATGCCTTCCAAGGACAAATAAGTCAGGCTATCCGCACCAATAATTTCACAAACTTCATCCGCACTATGATTAGCTGAAATCAATTCACGGCGGGTCTGAATATCAATCCCATAAAAACAAGGGTACTTGAGTTCTGGGCTACCAATAGCCACATGAACTTCTTTTGCCCCCGCCTCACGCAGAAGTTGCACGATGCGACGTGAGGTTGTTCCACGAACGATGGAATCATCAATCATGACCACACGCTTGTCTTTGACAACACCAGACACTGCTGATAATTTCATGCGCACGCCTTGTTCACGCAATTCTTGCGTTGGCTGAATAAAGGTCCGTTGGGTATATTGGTTCTTGACCAAGCCCATCTCATTTGGCAAGCCTGATTCTTCCGCGAAGCCCATGGCTGCAGAAAGAGAGGAATTCGGCACCCCAACAACGATGTCTGCTTCATGTTTAAATTCTTGTGCCAACCGACGTCCCATATTTTTACGCGCCGTATGAACATTGACCCCGTGAATGGTTGAGTCAGGGCGAGCAAAGTAGACATACTCCATGGAACAAACCGCCAATTGCGTATCTGTTGTGTAAGTATCATACTTGATGCCATTGTCATCAATAATAATCACTTCACCTGGCATGACATCGAGCAGCCATTTGGCACCAACCACTTCGAAAGCACAGGTTTCACTGGAAATGACCCAAGCACCATTAGCCATTTGACCGATTGACAAGGGACGGAAACCATTTGGATCAAGCGCAGCAATCAACTTATCCTCCGTCAAAAGAAGATAAGCAAAACCACCCTTAACCGTATTGAGCGCCTCTTTAACCTTACCCATAAAGTCAGGATTATGACTACGACGAATCAAATGCATGAGAATCTCAGTATCTGACGAAGCATTAAAGATAGCCCCTTGCGCTTCCAATTCTTTCTTGAGCGAAATGGCATTAGTTAAATTTCCATTATGGCAAAGGCCGAGCTGCTCATTCGTAAAGTTGTAAAGGAAGGGTTGCACGTTGTTGATAGATGCAGCCCCAGCTGTCGCATAGCGAACATGGCCAATAGCTGCAGATCCTGTCAGTTTTTCCAAATCAGCAGGATTTTTAAAGACTTCTGAAAGAAGACCGGTGTCGCGGTGCTGAAGGAGTTTGCCATTATCATTGGTAACAATCCCAGCTCCTTCCTGACCACGGTGTTGAAGACTGTGGAGACCAAAATAGGTCAGTTGTGCTGCCTGAGGATGTCCCCAGACACCAAAGATCCCACATTCTTCGTTTAATGATTTTACTTCATATGTCATTGTTTTTTCCTAATATTGTTTGTTTTGATATTTTTTTAGGTGGTGGCGTATCGGAGTAAGTGAGCTCCTTACAAACTACCACCTCTAAACATCAAGTCCCTTCGCTCTTCTATTTCTAAGCTCAGGCAGAATTAGCCCATCGGACTAATTCTCTCTGTAAAGTAACGGACTGCTGATTCAAAGAGGTGTTGATCTTTGTTGCCTGGGATGTTTTGGAAGAGGCCTTCTTCCCAGCGTTCTGAGTGACCCATCTTACCGATGATTTGACCATTCTTGCTTGTGATTCCCTCGATAGCATTGACTGAACCATTTGGATTGTACTTGCTGTCCATGCTTGGTTGACCGTCAAAGTCAACGTACTGGCTCCAGATTTGACCATTGTCACGAAGCTCCGCAAATTCCTCAGCCGTTACCACAAACTTCCCTTCACCGTGTGACACTGGGATCGCGTGAATATCACCCACCTTGACACCTGCCAACCATGGCGAATTAGTATTAGCGACACGCGTTTCAACCATCTTAGCCACGTGTTGGTTAGCGTCGTTGTAGAAAAGAGTTGGGCTCGTCGCACCAGCTTCTTCAAAATTACCGTAAGGTAGCAAACCAGATTTAACAAGGGCTTGGAAACCATTACAGATACCGATGATCAGACCACCTTTGGCGATAAAGGCGTCAATAGCTGCGCGGACCTTGTCATTGAGCAATATATTGACGATAAATTTAGCCGAACCATCTGGTTCATCCGCCGCTGAGAAGCCACCAGCAAAGAAGATGATATTAGCTTGACCTATATGGTCAACCATGGCCTCAACCGAATGAGCAATGGCTGTTTCGTTCAATGTTACGAATGGCACCAAGTTCACGGCTGCGCCCGCTTGTTCAAAAGCCTTGGCAGAATCGTATTCTGAATTGGTACCAGGGAAGACTGGAATGTAAACCAAAGGTTTTTCAATGGTTTTTTGAGCCTTAATCACTGCATCTGAGACCACCTCTGGCACTTCTTCAAGTGCGGTGCTTTGCTCAAATTCTGTTGGGTAAATCTCTTCAAGAGTACCTTCAAAGGCTGAGAGTAGCTTGTCACCTGATAGGACAATATCGTTGACAGTTACTGTAAAGTCAGCGGTTGTCTCACCGATTTTAACCGCGCCAGCAATCTCTTCATCTGAGGTAAAGACGAAACCACCAAGTTGCGCTGTCAAGATCTTGTCAAGATCTGCCACATTGACAGAAGCCCCGATACGGTTACCAAAGGTCATGAGGGCAAGGCTTTCAAGGAGACCGCCGTATTTAATAGCTGAAGCTGCTGTAATCTGATGCTCAGCTTGGATGTTTTCAAAGGTTGTAAAGTTAGCCTTGATGGTGTCAAAGTCAATGTCTTGACCAAGAGTAGGCCCTGCAAGGTAATAAATGTGCTGACCAGCCTCTTTGAACTCTGGAGAAAGAACCTTGTCGCTATTAGCTGTTGTCACACCGAAGGCAACCAAGGTTGGTGGTACTGTCAAGTCTTCAAAGGTACCAGACATAGAGTCCTTACCACCGATTGATGGGAGACCAAGCTGGATTTGAGCTTCAATAGACCCAAGAAGAGCTGACACAGGTTGACCAAAGCGCTCTTCCTGTTTGTCCATACGCTCGAAATATTCTTGGTAAGAGAAGCGGGCTTTAGACCAGTTAGCACCTGTCGCCACCAAGCGGGCTGCCGCTTCAACCACCGCATAGGCTGCCCCGTGGTAAGGTGACCACTCCGCAAGATAAGGGTTAAACCCTTGTGCCATAACAGAAGCTGTCTTGGTCACCCCATGCTCAACTGGCAATTTCTGTACAGAGGCTTCTGTCGGCGTGATTTGGTAACGACCACCGATTGGATGATTGACCGTTGAACGACCAACTGAGCTATCAAAGATGGTTTGTAAACCTTTTTGACTAGCATGGTTGAGGTCTGAAAGCATAGCTAGCGCATCAGCTTCAAGGGTCTCAGCTGACGTTTCCAGTTGTCCTGGAAGCGCAACAGCCTTATCAACGACCTTAGCGTCAACAACCACGCGCACACCGTTTGTATCAAGGAAGCTGCGCTCAATGTCAACAATAGTCTGACCATTCCAAGTCATGACCAAGTTTGGTTTTTCCGTTACTGTTGCTACAACAACAGCATCAATATTTTCCTTGGCGCATGCTGCAATAAAGGCATCGATATCACTTGGACAAACCACTACAGACATGCGTTCTTGTGATTCTGAGATGGCAATTTCTGTTCCGTTAAGTCCAGCATATTTGAGTGGCACCTTGTCCAAATCAATTTCAAGCCCGTCAGCCAATTCACCGATAGCTACGCAGACACCACCAGCACCGAAGTCATTTGATTTCTTGATGAGACGAGTGACGTCACCGTTACGGAAGAGGCGTTGAATCTTACGTTCTTCGATGGCATTCCCTTTTTGGACTTCTGCTCCAGCCGTTTCCACCGATTCAACCGTTTGAACCTTAGAAGACCCTGTTGCACCACCGACACCATCACGACCTGTTTTCCCACCGAGGAGGATAACCACATCGCCAGCTTCTGGTTTTTCACGGACCACATTTTCCTTAGGTGCTGCACCAACAACTGCACCAAGCTCCATGCGTTTAGCCACAAAACCTGGGTGGAAGTATTCACGCACATAAGTCGTCGCTAGACCGATTTGGTTTCCATAGGAAGAATAGCCGTACGCCGCAGTTTTCGAAATGACTTGTTGTGGCAATTTCCCAACGCGCGTCTCTGCGATTGGCGTCGTAATATCGCCTGCGCCAGAAATCCGCATAGCTTGGTAAACATAAGAGCGCCCAGATAATGGGTCACGAATGGCACCGCCGATACAAGTTGCCGCTCCACCAAATGGCTCAATTTCCGTTGGGTGATTGTGGGTCTCATTCTTGAACATGAGCAACCAAGGCTCTTTAACCCCATCAACATCCACTTCAATTTCTACCGAGCAGGCATTAATTTCATCAGACACTTCCATGTCATCCAGACGGCCATTGGCACGCTCGTAGCGACCAAAGATCGTCGCCATGTCCATGAGCGTCTGCGGCTTATCAGAACGCCCTAATTCATCCCGCATGGCAATGTATTTGTCATAAGTCGCTTGTAATTGTTTTTGGAATTTAGAAGCTGAGAAATCAATATGTTTCAACTCCGTCTCAAAAGTCGTGTGACGGCAGTGGTCAGACCAATAAGTGTCCAAAACCTTGAGCTCAGTTTCAGTTGGCACGCGATCAATTGACTTGAAATAATCCTGGATTAAGAGCAGATCATCCACTTCCATAGCCAATCCTTGCTCTGCCTTATAGACCGTAAAATCGTCCGCCGTGTAAGTCTCAAAAATCTCCAAGTTAGGAATGGTCTTGTCTGAAGACGAAAATTCCTGCGGTGCAATGGCCACCGTCACATCCTTAAAGCGAGAGTCAACTGGGTTGAGCAAATAGTTCTTGACCGCCGCCAATTCCGCCTCTGAAATGTCTTTATTAAGCAAATAAAGCTGCGCTGTGTTTACCTTAGACTCCTTGGCTCCAAGCAAGAAAAGTGCTTCCTGCGAGCTAGCAGCGCGCTGGTCAAACTGACCTGGAAGAGCTTCAATAGCAAAGAATGCCCAATTAGCAAGGTCTGCCTCAAGAGCTGACGCTTCTAAGACTATATCCGTCACCTGCTCAGAAAAAATGTACTTCTCTGCACGCTCAATCAAGTCTTCCTCCAAATTGAAGACATCATAAACCTGAACAATATGAAGGTCAGACAAGGTCGTTAACTGAAGATTATGCGTCAATTCCTTCAAAAGCGCCTGAGACTTAATCCCAAAATCAGCCTTCTTCTCAACAAAAATACGTTTATCCATGATTAATCCTAATTCTTTTTTGATATTTTCTTAGATTGTGCAGACAGTTTTTACTATTATCCTTGTCCTATTTCAATCCCTGTAATTTTTCAAGTACAACCTTGTAAACATCCGTCAAACTACCAAGGTCACGACGAAAAACATCCTTATCCATGTGATTACCTTCAGCATCCCACAGACGGCAATTATCTGGTGAAAATTCATCAGCCAAGATAATCGTGCCATTGACATCCTTACCAAATTCCAATTTAAAGTCAATCAAACGAAGACCAATCTGATCAAACCATTCTTTCAAAAGCTCATTGATACGACGAGTTTCTTCCTTGATGTAGGCAATTTCTTCATCAGTAGCAATGTCCAAGAACTTGACATGTTCATCATTGATAAAGGGATCATCCAACTCATCTTTCTTATAGTAGAATTCCACGATTGGGCTAGCCAGTTCAATCCCTTCCTCAACACCAAAACGTTTTGAGAAGGAACCAGCCGTCACATTACGAAGAACGACTTCCAAAGGAATAATCTCAACCTTTTGATTCAATTGTTCGGTTTCTGATAACATCTCCACAAAATGCGTTGCCACGCCTGCAGCATTCAATTTTTGGAAAATAAAAGATGAAATCTGATTATTCAACACTGCTTTCCCGTCAATCGTCTCTTTGCGGGATCCATTCAGCATAGTTGCTTGATCTTTATAGACCGAAATAATCAAATGCTCATCTTCTGTACTGTAAATATCTTTAGCTTTACCTGAATAAATCAGTTCTTTTTTCATTTTTTATTCGCCTTTCACCCTTATTTAATTTGATTATAGCACACAAGTTCTTAAAAACAAATAAAAAGCAGACTTTTTTGGATATATAAAAAATAACGTCCGTAAAATACGGACGTTATTTCTGTTCAATAATATAATCTACTAAATCTGATAAACTTACAAAACTTTCGATGGCTTCATCTGGAATCTCCACATGAAAGACATCTTCAACAGTCACAATCAGTTCCATCAATTCTACAGAATCCTCTGCAAAACTAGCAATTTCTGTATTCATGGTAATACCTAATTGAGCTCGTTTTTCGGTATCAATTAGCTCTAACATTTTTTCAAACAGCTCATCTCTACTCATTGCCTTCCCCCACTACTGAGAATTTTTCAACAGATTTTGCCACAACCTGTGTTTCTAGCATAGTTCGTACTTGGCGAATAGTTGAGAAAATCGCCTTAGCATCACTGGAACCATGTGCTTTAACTACTGGCGCATTCAACCCAAAAAGTACTGCACCGCCTGCATCTGAATAATCAAGAGACTTCTTCATGGTCCGCAAACTATCTTTAAGGAAAAGATAACCTATTTTGGCTTTCCAACCACCACCGTCAATGGCAGATTTAAGCTGTCCCATAATCCCAATAGCAGTCCCTTCAATAGATTTGAGTACAGCGTTTCCCGTGAAACCATCTGTCACCACTACATCAGCTACACCAGACATGAGGTCACGTGCCTCCACATTTCCAATGAAATGAATAGACGGTTCTTGCGACAAAAGGGTAAAAGTTTCCTTACGAAGCGGATCACCCTTAGTTTCTTCTGTTCCATTGTTCAATAGTCCGACACGAGGCTTGGCAATTCCACGAACATTCTCAGCATAGAAAGATCCCAAAACAGCATACTGATGTAAATGCTCAGCTGTACTTTCCGCATTTGCGCCTAAATCAAGCATATCAAAACCCCGACCATCTGTTGTAGGCAGAGTTGACAATAAACCAGGACGACTAATTCCCTTGATGCGACCAACTACAAAAATACCTGCTACTAAAAGAGCACCTGTATTTCCAGCTGACAAAACTGCATCTGCTTGTCCGTCCTTCACTGCTTTAGCTGCCAAAACCATCGAAGCATTTTTCTTGCGACGAATAGCCTTTGCTGGCTCATCATCCGAGTTAATTTTTTCATCAGTATGAATAATCGTCACTCGCTCTGTAGCTGTTAAATAGGGTTTAATCTTACTTTCATCCCCATAAAGCTGAACTTCAATATCAGAAAAAGCTGCCAGTGCTTGATTGACTCCTTCAACAATTGCCTTTGGGGCATTGTCCCCGCCCATAGCATCTACTGCAATTTTTTTCATATCTACCTCTTTCCTGAATTTCTTTTCCCATTATACCATGGAACAAGTATCCTATCCGTATTTTAATCCTTCATGACCTGTCCCCAAGACTGCAAATCATCGATAAATTTCTTACTTTTAAGATGAATTCCTACATATTCCTCATACAATTGGTCAATAAAAAGCCTCAATTTCTTCTTCATCTCTGGCTGAAGAGAAATTGTCTTCAAATCTTCAAACGAAATTGCTTGAAATTGATCAATCAGATAAGGAACATTGGGATCCAAATGGCTCCGTCTCTCATCCTCATGATAATGCTGAGGACAAAGTAAACCTGAATAAGCATAGGAAAAATCAAAAGGCTGTCCCACGCGATGACAAAATACACACTCATGAAAATTCAAGGACACACCGAATCGTCCTAAAAGCTGAATTTCAAAAATATTGGTCAATACCTCATAATCTAGTCCGTCTTCCATCAATTCCAGTGTCCTCTCTAAAAAACGAAAGAGAGCTGGATCATGAACATTATCTTGTAAACAGGCATCCGCCAAGGCTACGATATAAGAAGCATAGCTAAGCTGAAAAATATCCTCATTGATCTTCTTAAAAGGCTGAACCTGATGAAAATCTTCAATATAGCTGAGACCATCATCATTTATTTTGACCATAAAATCAGCCAAAGTCAAGGGTTGAATACCCGCAACTAACTTAGACTTAGAAGCATGTTTCACGAAAAACATCCGTTTGCCAGCCTTCTCCGTGAAAATTTTGACCAGTTTGTCATCTTCTCGAAAATTTCGATTATAGAGGACCAAGCCCCTAGTCTCAATTCTCTCCATTTTCTTCCATAAATTCCTTCAAACGTTTCATCGCTTCTTGGATTTTCTCCATGCTAGCAGCATAAGAAATCCGTACATAACCTTCACCATATTGACCAAAAGCCACTCCAGGAATAAGAGCAACAGCTTTTTTACGAGCAAATTCCTGCAAGAAAGCCATGGAATCCTGATTATAACCCGCAGGAATTTTAGCAAAGATATAAAAAGCACCATCTGGCTTGATCATCTTAAAGCCTAGTTCTGTCATCTTTTCAATGATATAATCACGACGAACTTGGTATTCCTCTCGCATAGATACAGCGTCGTCTTTCCCATTTTTCAAAGCCTCCAAGGCACCGAATTGCATAGCCGTTGAAGCCGCTGTTACCAAGTACTGATGACTCTTAATGAGTTGAGCAACAATTTCTGCCTTAGCCATAATGAGCCCGATCCGCCAACCGGTCATAGCATGGGACTTGGACAAGCCTTGGATAAGAATAGTCTGATCTGGGAGAAATTCTGCAATTGACGTGTGTGGCTGACCAGTATAGGTTAACTCTGCATAAACCTCGTCTGACAAGACAAAAATAGGATATTTCTTCAATACTTCTGCAAAAGCAGCAATTTGCTCGCGAGAATAAGTCACTCCTGTCGGATTAGCTGGGTAATTCAGAATAACAGCTTTAAGCTTATCCCCCTGTTCAAGGATAGCTTCTTCCAACATTTCTGGCGTCAAAACAAACTGATTTGCCGTTGTATCAATCTCAATAATGTCTGCCCCTACCATATTTACAATTGGTTCATAGCCTGGGTAAGCTGGCGCTGGCAACAAGACCGTATCTCCAGGCTCCAAAATAGCCACTAAAGAAGCTGATAAGGCTTCTGTTGCTCCAATTGTTACCAATATTTCATTTTCTGGCTGGTAAGAAAGATTGTATTTTTCCGATACAAACTCTGTGGCTGCCTTACGTAAATCCAACAGACCTGACATCCCAGTATAATGGCTTTCATTTGCATCAATAGCAACCTTAGCTGCTTCTTTAATATGATCAGGAGTTGTAAAATCTGGCTCTCCCAAAGTCAATTTCAAAATACCTGGAATATCTGAAATAGACTGGTCAAACTGACGAATCATCGATACTTCAATCCGATTCAAATTTTTATTAAAACGATCTTGTAAATCCATAGAAATACCTCTCACTTTCTTTCCTACTATCATACGAAATTTTCAGACAATTAACAAGCCTAAAGAAAGATTTGTCAGGAAATCAAAAAAACTGAGGAATGCTCCCCAGTTCTCCTTATTTATCTTTAGCTGTCTCAAAAAGCGGAGACAATGGACGTTTTTCATGAATACGGATAATCGCTTCTGCCAACAATTCTGCTGTTGAAATCTGCTCAATCTTATCAATCAAACGATCTTCTGGAATTTGAATTGTATCTAGAACCACTAATTTCTTGATAGCTGATTTTGTAATATTATCCATAGCTGGACCAGACAAAACTGGATGAGTACATGAAGCATATACTTCCACCGCACCAGCTTCCGCAAGAGCATTCGCCGCATGGCAAATAGTTCCAGCAGTATCAATCATATCGTCAATCAAGATACAAGTCTTGCCTTCAACATTTCCGATGATATTCATGACTTCAGAAGTATTCATTTTGTCAACACTACGACGTTTGTCAATGATAGCAATCGGTGTTTTCAAGAATTGCGCTAACTTACGAGCACGAGTCACACCACCATGGTCAGGTGAAACGACCACATAACCATCACCCACCATACCGCGGCGTTCAAAATAATCCGCAATCAGCGGAGCACCCATCAAATGATCAACAGGAATATCAAAGAAACCTTGGATCTGTGACGCATGTAGATCAACTGTTAAGACACGATCAACACCAGCAGTTTCCAACATATTTGCTACCAATTTTGACGTAATTGGCTCACGTGCACGTGCTTTACGGTCTTGACGTGCATAACCATAATAAGGGATAACAACATTCACTGACTCAGCTGATGCCCGTTTCAAAGCATCAACCATAATCAAAATTTCCATGAGATTATCATTTACCGGTGAGCTAGTTGATTGAAGGATGTACACATGAGCACCACGGATAGATTCCTCAATATTAACTTGAATTTCACCATCTGAAAATTGACGAACAGAGGACTTTCCTAGTGAAAGACCAATTTTACTTGCAACTTTCGCAGCTAATTCCTGATTAGACGAAAGGGCAAAGAGTTTTAAGTCAGAAAATGACATGACTGCCTCCTATTTATTTCTACTCTACCATTTTAACGCTTTTTAGGACATTTTTCAAACAAAATTCTGAGCATTTTTTTGAAAAGAGTAGGTACAAATTATATTTACTGGATCTATTCCTTAACAATAAAAAGACTGGGATTCCCTCAGCCTTTTAGAAATATTATTGATAAATGTAACCTGCTACGCCATCAGCTGCTGGGTTAAACCAACCACGGAAATTACCAACGTACATGTTACCTGCATAATTTGATTCTTGAACTTGAATTTGTGAACCATTTACAGCAACAACCACTGCTACGTGACCATATGTACCAGCCGTCCAAACAGCAATAGCGCCTACACGAGGAGTAGAACCTGTAGAATGACCCGCTGCAGCTGCAGAATAGAGCCATTGGTTAGCATTACCCCAGTTATTACCAACCCAACCAAGTTGTTCTTTAACACCCCAAGTACATTGACCTACTGGATACGTATTGACACCACCATTTGAGTAGCTAATAGGAGCTGGTGCAGGTGTAGGTGCCGCTGCTGGTGCTGCTACAGTTGAAACTTCTGTTGCAACTGCTTGACTAGGTGCCGCTGCTGGTACTGCTACAGTTGATTGTTGTCTAGCGGCTACTTCAGCCTGTTGTGCCAAGTAAGCAGCCTGTGCTTCTGCTGCCGCCTTCGCAGCTGCTTCAGCTTCTGCTTTTTGTGCAAGGAGGGAATTTTTCTCATCTTGAGCAGTTGCTTTTTCAGCAGCCAAACTCAATTGAGCAGCTTTCAAGTTTGCTTGTTGCGTTTTTAATTCTTGAGCTGAGTCATCCAATTTTTTCCAGTTTGCTTCAACAGTATTGATAGCAACTTGGTTTGCCTCTTGCTTCTTAGCAATTGCTTCTTTATCTGCCTTTTGTTGTTGCAACATTTTATTATTAGCTGAAACAATTTCACGCATTGCGTTTACGCGAGACACAGCATCAGCAATATTCTTTGAATCTAAAATAGTATTGATATAGCTTGTTGCAGAAGCATCTGTTTGTGCACTACGTGCTTGCTCTTCTAGAGCGGCTGAACGTGAAACAATATCACCAGCCAATTTTTTAATTTCTTTACTCAAAGCTTCTGATTCAGCAGTTAATTTTTCATTTTCTGCTTTCAAACTAGCTTGTTCCGCTACAATAGAATCAACCTTTGCTTGCAAAGAATCTACTTGTGCTTGAGCAGAAGCCTGTTGTGACTCGATTGAGCTAATTTTGCTATCTTGTGCAGCAATTTTACTGTCTACATCATCCGCACTTACTACTGCGAAATTACTAACATTTGACAATACTACGATACTAAGTAAAGCCGCAGCTAAGATTTTTTTCTTCATAAATCAAAAACTCTCCTCTAATCTTTATGACTATACCATAATAACAAAAAAAACGCGTTGATATGTTACGCGTTTGTTACATTTCTATGTCTTGTTTGTTATTCTAAAAATTTTTTTGAAAAATGGCTGAACAACCACTAAAATCAAACAATTAAACAGCAAAGTCGGAGCTAAATTATAAAAAACAAACATATACATGGACAAATTAGTCAACTGAAAGAGACGTCCCAGTAAAAAACTACCAAATTCAAATCCAAAAAGAACAACTAACAAAATGGTTATATTTGAAAGAGAATTAAATTTTAACTGTTGGTAAAAATAATAAATCAAATATACCATCAGTGGCATTATTGTCAAACCAATCCCTAAAATATTCAAATAGTAGAGATCATATAAAGCACCTAATAAAGTAAACAAGATTAATTGCCATCTTAAAGGCATATCAATACTATAAAAGATAGATAGAATAAAAATTATATGACAAGAAACCGTCATTGCACCAGGAAGCCAATTTGTTACTAATGTTGAAACTTGCCCATCAATCAAAAACGAAAGTAGTACAAAGACTGGACTTAAGTAAAACAAATACTTCTTATTCATTGCTGCCACCTACAAGCATAACGGAATAAATAGCAGAAAAATCAGCTACTGGAGTAACATATAGTTCACGACTCAAATTATTGCTACTGGTTTTTACAGATTTCACCTGGCCAACTAACAAATTCGAAGCCATATCACCCGCTAAATCACTCGTTACCACTTGACTTCCAACAGCAATATCCGCAGAAGAATTTAATTGTGAGATAATAAAGGCCTTATTTTCAATATCATAGCCACTCAAAATACCATAAATCGACTCATTTTCAACCGAAATGCGCACCGCAACTTTCGTAAAATCTGCCGAACTTGTAAACAACTGTACAGACGAAGATGATTCTCCAACATCTGTTACAAGACCAACAATTCCACCGTTAGCCACCACCAACATATTCGATTTTACACCTTGATTACTCCCCTTGTTAACAATCATTTTATTCAACCAACTTACAGGAGTACGTACTGAAACAAGAGCCCCTATCATTTCTTGACCATCCGAAGCAGAAGCTAAATTCAAACTAGCCTTTAGGCCCTCGTTCTCTTTTTTCAAGGTCTCATTTTCAGCAGCTTCATTTTTCAGAGTTGACAAAGTCTTCTTCAACTCCTGATTTTCACTATATGCATCAATTAAATCTTGAAAAAATACCTTACGTTCCGATAGAAAACGGACAGGCGCAGACAACATGTCATTAGCAACCGAAACAATATTTCTTGCACTTGACGATACCAGTGGAATTTCCATATTACTCTTGGTCGTTAAAAAAAGTAAAGAAAATGATAGAACACTAACTATAGAGACAAGAATAAACAATCTAGACTTTTTATAACGATTCATAATACTACCCCTATTAACAAAATAAGTACAAAAAAGAGAATATCGCTAGATACTCTCACAAACTACGGAGAATAAGGGATTCGAACCCTTGCGCCAGTTACCCGACCTAACGATTTAGCAAACCGTCCTCTTCAGCCTCTTGAGTAATTCTCCATTATGCAATATGTATGGGCACGAGTGGAATCGAACCACCGACCTCACGCTTATCAGGCGTGCGCTCTAACCATCTGAGCTACGCGCCCAAGTAAAAAACTTGGTTTTATGACC
>NZ_JBINIY010000017.1:0-29174 GCF_043656315.1 Streptococcus hepaticus | reverse complement strand
ATATGATGTCAGATCACGTTCACATGCTTGTGCTGATATATTGAAATTGGAATTTGCACTTTAGCTGCTGCATTTTTGTGCTCACTCTCTCTTCAAACGCAGATAATTTCTGCTGAAGAAGTTGCAAACAGCACAGAAGTAGCTCAGACACAAGAAACAAGCCCAGGCCCAGCATCAACCAAACGTAAGTTTGTGAACTACACTGTCCGTTATGCAGACCAAGAAGGTCGCGACATTGTTGCACCAGTTAAAAAATTAGATTTTTCTGGAACAAACATCATTGTTAAACTTGTAAAACATTTGACAAGGCGCCAGCTTATGAAATCAAATGGGCTATCGAAGAAATTCAAGAAGCCAGTTTTCTGAAGAAGAAGCTCGTCGCGTCGTCGCTCATTTGCCAATATTAAATAATTAGAAGACAAAACTCGTATCTTCGAACAAGTTGAAATCAAATATATCGACCGAATCAGTGGTAAGGAAATTGCAACGTCAACAAAACAACGCGAATTTGCAGGTGAGACTGTAGCAATTGCTGCTAAAGAAATTCCGAGTTACATCGCGCCAACTGAGAAGAAAACCGTCAAAGTTAAAGCGTAAAAGCGAAAAATAACGAGGTTGTTGAGTTTTATTACGATCACGATCGCAAAGATGAAAAGAAAGATTTGAAGGACTTCTTGAAACAAAAGATGACACTACAGCACAAAAAGCTGCTACTAAAAAATTGAAATGGCAACCTATTCAACATTCTTGAAATCAGACGCTTCAATCTTTAAGTCAGAATTTTTCTATTTCTATATGGAACGTATTTGGAAGAAAGCCTTCCCCCAGAGGCGCTAGAAGATTATTAATCATCTTCAAAAGGAACTCGAATGAGTTCCTTTTGAGTTTCTAGATAAGATAGAATATTATATTGGTAGTCAGTCATTGGAAAACTAAAAATTTATGAACAATTGACTTAACATAGTCTAAACCATTGATAATATTGAGATAGAAGCATAAAGTACATTCTTCAAAAAATATACTTTATTTTTAATTTGTACATTATTTTAAACACTAGTAAAGTACATTATCGGATGAGGAGTTTGTAGCTTGGTTAGAGATTCAATTGTACAAAATAATATCGAAAATGGTGGTGAGGTAATAGGCTCAATTGTACATTTTTTTGAAAATAATATAGCGCATATTAAGTGCAATAGTATTGGCTACATACCGTATTATTTATCTTGTTAGTGGTATAATAAATGGTAAATAGTGTTATGTAGTGAGGTGAGTGTTTGGCAAACAATAGACAGATTGAAACATTAGGTGTTGGATACCTAACAACATTTATCAATAAGCATAAGTTGCTTCAGACATATTTTGATAATAATGATAAAACTCCATCGTGGGACGGAGAAGTCCATGTTCTTAGAACTTCTAGCGAGAAGAAGAGCGAAATATTTGGTAAAGTACCTGCTCAAATTAAAGCTACAAAACAAAAGAAAAACATGCTTAAACATTTTTCATTAGCCATGAATGATTTAGAACTATATTCAAAAAATGGTGGAGTAGTCTTATTCGTTGTTTGGTTGAATGAGAACGGTGATTTAAGAGATATATATTATAAGTCACTGCCTCCTCTTTCTATAAAGAAGCTGATTAAAAAAAGTAAATTAAAAACTAAATCTGCAACCCCAAAAACGGTTTCGATACAGATTCATAAATTAAATGAAGAAAAACTGTATCCGATGTTAGTTGATTTTATTTCCAATAGTCGCAAGCAATATAGTTTTATAGACGCTGATGGAATCTCAATCGAAAATATTGCAGATGATAAAGATATAACGTTCTATTTTTATGGTCAAGATAAAGGAGATATTTTTAATTATCAAGAGGAACATGATCTCTTTGTATATGTTAAAGATCCAAAAACTGGTGTTGAAATTCCTCTTGATAATACAATAAGAGTTGTTGAAACTTACGAAGAAACAGATTTAACTATTGGAGTTGGTAGTCATATATTTAAAGATGTAAAGAGACATCATTTCCCTGATGGGAGTGTACAGCTCCATTTTGGTGGAGCCTTTAAAATGTTTGTTGATGTTAATAAAAAGCTATTCAAACTAAATTTTGTGAGACCTAATATGCTATCAAAAGCAATAGAGTGTACTCAAGCTCTTCAAGAATTAGGAAAAACAGGATATTTCACTCTCAATGATAATGAAATAGAGCTAGATGAACAGTCTTTATTAGATATTACTTCTCGTGATTTAGACAATCAGATAAAAGAATTATTACAGATTTCAAACTTCATGATCAATATGGGTATAAAAAAAGAGGTTGATCTATCTTTATTTGATAATCAATCTCAAAGAAACCTAAATGTTCTTAATTCAGGTCTATTTTTAAAAGAGAAAGTTACCCCAGATTATGATGATTCGAAATTACTTCATCTTAAGATTGCAAATATCCACATTATCACATTATATGAATTTGAAGATGATAAGAACGGAACCATGATAGACATCTTTAATGAAACTCCTTGGTGTCGAAGAGGAGAAGATGAAGATTATTCAGATATTTCTATTTTTGAAGTTTTTGAACCGAATGAATGGTTAAAGATAGATAATTGTAACTTTGATTCAGTAATAGCCTCCTATCAACGACTAGTTGATAATAGTTTAAAGCATGAAGGTGCTGATAATACAATAATAAAAATAATTGCTGCTGCCGACATGGCAGAAGACATTTCAAGAAGAGAATTGTTGCTAGATTGGGCTCAGAGGCTCTCTAACTGGAACTTAAATTATTTCCAGAATAGCGAGATTGCTATTATAAATGATCTTCAAATTAAGTATAGGAATCGCGAATTGAATAACGTTGAAATTGAGATTCTTAGTAACATTTTAATCAAGAATTACGATAAAGATGAAATTTGCTTTGGCGCGTCCGTATTATTAAAATCAAAACCTCAAGCTTCCTTATTTTGGAACAAGTTAGATAAAGAGATACAAGAGCGATATCTAGATTATCCTATTTATAACTTATATAAGAAACTGTAGTTCTTTCATCTCGACTTGACGACCATGTGACTAGAACATAGAAACGATGAAAGGTAGGAACTTGATAATGCAGAAGTATGAAAAAGACTCTGGACATATGAACTTAAACAAACGAGGCATAGTATTAATCTATGATGTCTATTGCCAAAGATTTCGCCGCATTGTCAGAGAAATGATTCCCAATTATCAATTCTGATGACGCTGGGGTGGTCTTTTTTACTCAACTCTTGCAATTTATCATATTAAAAAGCTAAGATATGTGCAGACTGCCAAACGTTAGACAAATTCTTTAGTTAAAGGGTTTAGTTCTGTATTGTACAGGACTATTTATTCATGATATAATAGCACTATATTTAGGAGGTTTTTATGGCAATTGCTATTACTGAATATCCACAATTAAATAACTTGTCATTTGGATTGGGACAGGATGTTAGCCAAGACTTAAAAGAGTTGGTAAAAGTTGTTTCAATATTTGTACCAAAATCAAAAATCCATAAATGGTTGATCAATAAAAGGCTAAAAGAAGTAGTGACAGATTCAACAATCCAAAATGAACTCATAGCTGCAATTGATACTGATCCTATATTAATTACTTGGAAACAGCTTACTGGGACAAGAACAAAAGGTGAAGCTAATAGTTTAGTTCAAGCAGTATTTCCAGGTCAGGGCCAAAGACTAGCAATTGTTGATTGGGCTGCACAGAATTATGTTAGTGTTGCTGTAGCATTCGGTTTGTTGGAATTTCATAGGGTAAGTAAATCATTCACAATAACAGATTTGGGAATTCAAGCAGTTCAACTGTATGAATCAGGTAACGAAGTCGCTCTTGATGATTTTCTGTATCAAAGATTGTTAGAATATCCGTATACTGCATGGCTGTTAAGATTACTTGGAGAAAATCCATCTAAGCAGTTTTCAAAGTTTGATTTGGGGGGAAATTTTGGCTTTATTGATGAACCAGGCTTTGACACTGCTCCAGTTGAAATTTTTTTAAATGGAATTGCACAGGCCAAGATTGATCAAGATGCAGAAGCTGAGAAAAAAATAAAGTCAAATTTTGAGAGTACCTCTGATAAGTACATGAGATGGCTTGCAGGTGTTTTGGTTGCCTCTGGATTAGCTAATTCAACCACCAAAAAAGTATCGCACACATACAATGGTCGGACTTTTGAAATTACTTTAGGAGCGGTTTATCAAATAACTCCTAAAGGTCTAACTGCATTGAAGCAAGTAAATGGTAAATCTCGCTATCCTAGAAGTAAAAAGAGAGTCATGTGGGAATTTTTTGCAACTAAAGATAAGAAAGCAATAGCCAAAAAAACTACGCGTTCATTAATACTAAAACATTTGTCAGAAAAGAAGAATCCATTAAAAGCGTCAGAAATATCCAAAATGATCAACTCTGATTATCCATCTCTTGAAGTAACGCCAGAAGAAGTATTAGATGACTGCATTGGGATCAATAGAATAGGTATTCAAATAGATATTGTAGATGATAAGCTGACATTAAAAGAAAGTCTCTATGATTTTGAAATACCTATCCAAAAAAACGTAGTGCTAGAAAAAACAGAAATTGACAAATTTAAGAATAAATTGCGCTCAGAATTAGACTGAGTTGATCACTCATATCTAAAAGGAATAGATATAGCGAATAAGAAGAAAACTACTAATGCTGAAAATACTGAGTTTGAAGTGATTTCAACAAAAATTTTCTTGGAAGAACTAGATTTTTCTGGGCAGCATCTTGGAGGTATTAGAAAACCAGACGGACTTGTTTGGGATGATGACTGTGCTATAGTTTTAGATTCTAAGGCTTACTCAGAAGGATTTCCATTGACAGCAAGCAATACAGATGCTATGGGTAGATATTTGCGTCAATTTAATGAACGAAAAAAAGATATTAAGCCTACTTGGTGGGACATTAGTCCTGAGAATATAGACAATATATATTTCGCATATATTTCTGGAAGTTTTGCTGGTAATTATGAAATACAGTTAAAGAATTTTAGAGCAGATACTGGTCATCAAGGTGGCGCAGTAGAGTTTGCAAAATTACTCTTATTAGCTAACAACTACAAGGCAAATAAAATGCAAAAAATGGAAGTTATAGAATCAATTCTTGATAACAATATTTCTTATGAGCAATATGCTCCACTGCTTATGCAAACTAAATAGCAAAATTAGGATATTTTTTGTTAATAAATAATTAAAATAAGCGGGGTAGAAATTAGCTACCGCGCTTGTTTTAATATGGTGAATTTGAGATTTTAATGAATTCAATCATTACGTTACAGAGAATCAGGGAGGTAATTAGTCACCAAGACCTCCTGGCTGCCTTTTGATTTAGAATTATAAGAAGCATTGTTATAATTATAGTTAAGGTAGTGAACATGATAACCTTTTTCAATTATCCAGTTCTTTAACAAATGATTCGTTTTCCCTTTGTGTTCAGTAACATTACTCAGTGCAAATCGAATTCCAAGTTCATTCAAGTCATCTATTATCTTAAATAGATTTTGCTCGCTCTTCTCATTCCAATCGGAAAAACCGCGATTTCCATCATTATAGTTACCGGTAGTAATAAGATATGGTGGATCAAAATATACAAAGTCGTCTTTTGTTAATTTTGAGAAATCAAACTCTTCAAAAAATATATCTGTAAATACAGCATCTAAAGTTTGTAATTTTGTTGTAAAATTCAACAAATTATTTCTCATGTTCTCACTGAAATGACTACGATTTCTTCCAAAGGGATTATTGAATTCCATTGAGTTATTAAATCGAAATTGATAGTTATAGCTATAAGAGGAAAGAACATAAAGGTCCAATGGATTAGGCTTGCTATTATAATGTTTTCTAAAATCTAAAAAAGCTTTCTCGTTTGTTTTACTGAGCTCCCAATAATCAATTTTTCTTTCAATTTCTTGTACTAATTTAACGGGAGATTGGATTTGGAAATACCGAAACATTTCATTTATACGATTGTTCATATCGTTGAAAATGTACTTGTGAGCAGTAACATTTATACCAACATTGGCTCCGCCACTAAATACATCAACAAATGTATTTATATTATCTGGGAAAAGTGGTAATATTTGATTCAGAAGTTTGTATTTTCCTCCAATGTAATTCAATGGGCTCTTGATATATTTTTTAGTTGAACTTACTTTTACTTCTCCAAGTTTACTTTCAGACTTCTCTTGTTGTCCCTGCTTAAATGTTTTTTTTTGAATATAAAAGAGTAGTTCATATAACTCCTTAGATGTTGAGGATTTTTTTGATTGATATTTCCGATAAGGAATTCTTTTCACCTCTACCACGCCGTTTATTGAGTTATTTTTTAAAATATCAGTTAGATCGTCCTCAGAAATAATTCCTTCGTTGTTATAACTCAAAATAATATGAGTTGCATCAATATTTTTTATTAAATCTTCCATTGCGGACAGAGCCTTGCTCTTTGTTGCATAATCGCTTTTCAGTTTTTTCCAATCAAAAATTCTTGTCACACCTTTTAGTTCAGGCTGTTCATTTCTAGCGACATTCTCTAGAAGATGATAGTTAGAGGCATATTGTCTTGAATTATATGGAGTGTCAATATATACAATATCAGCTTTAATGCGCTGAACTAAAGTGTTAGCATCTTCATTAAATGCTTTATTTTCCTTAGAGTTATCCAAAACGGTGAAATCTTGTAGTTCTAAGTCATTCAATGCTCTTTTATCCCAATGTTTTAAAAAGGCTCCATACGTTCCAGTGATGTTGCTAACAAATGGAATTGACTCAATAAGAGAAGAAAGGAGGTAGTAGTACTCATGGCTTGTTAATAAATCTTGAGACTTCCATTCCTCTATTTTAGTTCGAATAGAATCTATTTTTTTTGAGTTAGTCACAGATAAATAATTTGCGTTACCAGTAGGAGAATAAGCTTTTTCGTAATAACCAACTTCAGTATTGGTAACATCTATGTTTTGTAAATATGTCATTGGTGACTCAATACCAACTTCAGCAAGTCTAGAAAATAGAGGTTTTTCATTATTCTCAATTGTAGCCTTAGCATGTACATAGCTAAAGTACAAAAGATCATTTGAATAAACAGTATAATACTGCTTAAAATAGTTTCCAACAGAATTGGTGCCGGCAAATAAGTCTAAAAAAATCTCTTCCGAACCGTTAGAGTGTTTATCAACCATTTTTTTAATTTCAGTTAAAAGTGTTTTCTTTGAACCAATATATCTCATTAATTTTCACATCCTTTATCATCCTTATTTTAACACAAATGAGGAATAATTCCAACTTTATGTTGCAAAAAAATATTATTTTACAGATTAGATAAAATTCAATAGGTGTAAAGACATCCTTATGCTTTTCATCGATACAAGCTAAGCAGAGATAACTGTATAGTTAACTAAATACCCGTAGATTTTTAAAATAATATCCCCGGTGACAATTCAATCAAAATATGATATAATACAAAAAAAGTAAAAATAACAAAAGTAACTTACAAAAGTAAAAGAAAAAGAGTAAATAGATAGCCACGGTAGGTATTCTCTACATCGTCAGAGGGAGCTACTGTGGTTGTCGTTGTTGCTGAGCTAATGAATAGCTCTCATTACTAAGATGAAGTTACTTTTGTTATTGAATCAAATTAAACAATAAAACGATCAATGAAAGTACTCATCGATATTCCCTTTCAAGGGAGATGATACTGATTTGGTCGTTTTTTTTGCATTTCTTAGCAATAACAAACTCAAGACAGGACATCCAATCAAAGTAGAAAAAGGAGGTGCTATGAAGTTCGTTTGTTATAAACATTCTCTTATTTTAGGTGATCATCATATTGTGACGAAGCAGTTTATCGTCTTAAAACACGAAGATGGTCGATTACAATTTACCAATTTTCATCGCTATGTACAATCATCTTCTAAAATAAAGTCAATTTCAGATGATGGCAACAAACGTTTTTCGTATGTTATTAAATTTCTAAATTATATCTTTTCTGAACATACTCTTCAAAGTTTAGATCAACTAACCCTTGAGATGGTGAGAGACTTCCTCATGCATTACGGACTAGGGACATTACCTGGAGATACTAGGCATCGCAAGAAGACAACTGTTGAAATCTGTGTCAATACTATACTGGACTTTTTGACGCTTTATTTAAAGGACAGGAAAGGTAAAGCTATCTTATCCCCCCAGGAGCTCTATACTACAACATCTTTTACCAACAAAAGAGGAAAGCTGATCAAGCGAAAAGAGCCTAGTTTCGAAGTGTTCTATGACGACAGCAATACGGAACAGGTGATTTTTCGTGATATGCCAAACGCAGCCTTTGAGATGTTATTTGCTCATATCGCAAAGCAGCACAAAGATTTACTCATGGTGGTAGCCTTGGGAGCATTCGTTGGTCTGCGTCCATCGGAAGCCTGTAACGTTAGGAGAGAAGATAGTCCTCTAGGACCTGGTATTCTTTTTCATCAATCCGAAGGAGAGACATTTAAGATTGAGATAGACTTACGAAAGGAAATGCCTCTGCGTAGCGATTTAAAGCCTACAGGACGCATCAAGAAGGAGCGTATGCAGGCTGTACCTTATATCTTCCTTGAAGTATTTGTAGATACTTATAACGACTACATGGAATATATGGAAGGAAAGAAGTATGAGAAGGATTATGGACCGCTAAATCTAAATAAGCAAGGAAAAGCATTGACCTATGATGTCTACTATCAACGGTTCCGTAAGATAATCAGGGAGGAGATGATCCCTCTTTACCTAAAGTCTGATGACGCAGAAGTAGTATTCTTTGGCCAGCTCTTGCAAGAGCACAATATCTCACCTCATATTTTCAGACACTGGTACACAACTCAATTGGTTATTTCGGGTGTCCGTGAGATTAGTGAGTTGATGTCTGCCCGCGGAGATAAATCGCCAGATAGTGCTTGGGTGTATCTACAAAACAAGGGAGAAATCGCCAAGCAATATAACCAAGTAAATAACGGTGTATTTGATTATATGAGTTGGAGAGCAAATGATTTATTTGGAGGAGGAGAGTAGTGGCAGTCGATTTAAAAAGATTTCTTGAAGCTCTTTTAATAGAGTTAAATGCAGATACTCCAAAAATGAGAGAAAAGATAAGTCAATATTTATTAGATAATAAGTGGTTTTATATTGGGATAAATAAAGATAATCAGTGCATTAAAGATCATGATACTCAGCTTTTAAAGAAGCGAATAGTTAGCTTTTTGACAACTGAGCCTGGAATTGAATCGATGGAGGCAATTTTTAAACAAAAATTTCCCATGTCACACCAATATTTTAAAGAATTTGCAACTGTTAATAATCTTGAAGAAGCTAGTCAATTTTATCTGATGGATTTTCTTTGTTATTATTTGGAGAAGGACATTTTTCTTTATAATGATCGTAACCTTGAAAAACTCATTGAATACGCAACCGAAGCACTAAGTAAGTCTCATGGTAAAGAGTTGATATCATTTTCTGATTGGTTATTAGGGAAAGGTGTGACACATTACAGAAACTCTTATGTTATGACGAATCGTTATACGCTTGAAGATAAAAACGGAGCATACGAGTTGAATGACTACTTACAATTGATGTTTTATCTTTTTAATGATGACTATATTCAAAAAAATAACATGCTTTACCTTGCGGCCCAATCTAAAGATTACGCTGACACTTGGCTTTATCTTGCACTCCATTTTATATGTGCCTTAAGAACTACAGATTTGGAAAGAATTGGACACCCCAAATTATCACGTGTTCCTAACGACATACTAAGGGCAGTCAAGAATGGTACTTGGACTACTGGTGAGGCAAGGCGAACACTCCTTAGTATTACCACAAGATTAACATATCTCAACATTACTCCAAACAAGACTAAGAGAGCTTCAAATGTCAGCCAATTAAAATTCCATGTGCCTGAGAGCTGTCAGGTGCTGATTGGAACACTCCTGGCTATCTGTGAGGCACATTTTCAAATAGCAAACAAACAAGCTTCTGAGTCACCTCTAATCAGAAAGATATCCAACTATGAACGAATTCATAGATACATGGGAGAAGAAATTGGTAGCTTATTTTTAGAAAGAAACTTTAGTAGCCGCTCAGCAAATAAATCATATCTCCAAGCTGTTGCGATGCTCGCCGATGATGTCATAGAGGAGAAATCTGAACTCAACATAAAAGGGTATTTCTTAGCAGCCTTAGCTAGAAGTCACAAAGGCTCTTACGATGAATTTGCTCAAACGACGTCAACATACTTAAAGGATGCTCAATTAGGGCAAGTGCAGCCTGAAATGGTTGCAAAAGAACTATTTGAGAGAGGTGTACTATCAATGGTTCCATCAATGTTATTGACGATTGTAACGAGAGGCAAGTACAAAGAGCTGACTCCAAGTCAACAAACACGGATGATTAAAGAATTAGATCTGACACCTGCGGAAATAGAAAAAACTTTAGAAATTAGTATAAGAGCTGATTCTCGCTCGCAGAATGCGCTAAAAACAGTTATTCAAGAGCAGTTGAGTCCTCAACAATTATTGACAGTTTGCCATAGAATCGGTAATGGAGAAGCATTTTCCAAACAGGCTGAAAGCATGTGCTTATTATCTGCGCTTGGTAAACTTTGCCCCTACATAGACAAACAACATTGTGTAGGTTGTCAATATGAATTACAGACGAAATCAACGCTTTTGCTTCTCATCGGAGAATTTAATCGTTTGAACCATCGTTATAACGAAGTAAAAGATGATTTAGAAAAAGGAAAGATAAGGGCAATATTGGAATTGCAGTTGAAGCCCTGTTTGACTGAAATGCTACAGTCGCTGTCTGAACAATATGGTGAGGAAGTCTTAAATGACTATGAAGAAATAATAAAGGAGTTGATCCATTGATTACAGAAGCAAAGCTATTTCAAACCATTAAAAGTATTACTGAAATCGATCAAGTCATGGTTGATAAGGCACATGTGTATTTTAAGGACTATTATGAAAAAGATATCATTCTTACTCCTGATTTTGAATCAGGAAAATGGTTATTAACTAATGAATATGCTAATGTGAATTTTCTCTTCAATGTTAACCGATTTCAATATGAACGATATTTTGAGACATTGATAGGTTTTTCCTACCATTCATTTATTGAATATTTGAAGTCTTATGTAGTCTTATCTATGGATCAGCATGTCCTGACCACTTTGCAAATCTTTTTACGAGATGTAAAAAGATTGGTAAAAACAACAAAGCAGAATATTGTATCGGATATGGCAAATATCAAATTATCAGCTCCCAACTTATGTTTTGACTTTTTTGCAAGTCTACCTTGCGTTGAAGATTCACAAATGAATCAATTCTTGGAACAACTAGATCATGTGATAGCATTGCAATATCAATCAAAATCAAAGCAACAGCGTCAACTAGCTCAATTTCAGTCCTATTTTGCATTTAACGATATCCTAACTGACTATTGGTCTCAACCCCTCCCTGAAGCTGAAAGGTTGTTTTATTACCCAATTTATCTTTGGTGGCAAATTACAGCAGTAGTTCCATTACGCCCACGGGAATTTTTATTAACTCAACGAGATTGCCTATCTGAGAAGAATGGTAAGTATTACCTAACTCTTAGAAGAAATAACATAAAAGGAAGAGAGAAGGCGATTTCACATAAAATTACTGAAGACTATTACCTAACGACCTATGAGATTCCCACTAATCTTGCTCAATCTATCCAGCATTACTTAAACTTAACACAAGATTTAGAGTCAACAAAATTAAATACACTTTTTGTAACCGATGCGCATTACCAGCGTTGGAATAGAAAGACAGGTATCAATAACCGCTTTTTAACGTATCAAAATATCAACACCATATTAAAGTATTTCTTCAATGAGATTATTGAGGAGAAATATGGCTATCAAGTACATTACATCGACCCTATATCACGATTGGAAGATAAGGAAATCAACTTTATCCATATCGGAGACACTAGACATATTGCAATGATCAACCTAATTGCTGAAGGGGCTAGCCCAGTAACTGCAATGTTGCTTGCAGGTCATGATAACGTAGCAACTTCGTCACATTATTTTTCAAATCTTAGTCAATTCATAGAATGTCGAAGTTATCAAGTTTATCGTAAGCTAACCAGTTCTCAAACTAGCTATGAAATTAGCAAATCTCAGCCTAGATATACAGTAGGAAAGGCGTTTGTTCAATTAGAAAACAAAGGACGGTGCTACTCACCAAGGTTTGCTTCGGGTGATTACTCAGATTGTCTAAAAGTCATCAGTAATCATGCAGAGCTCGGTGCCTGCACAAGTTGTCCGTTCTATCGCAAGGCTGGAAAAGAGTATTTTTCAATGGATAAGACTTACAAGAAGTCAGTTGACCAAGAAGCCCTAATTGTTGATGAAGCTGTAAAACGAGTCAGACAAGGCAAGGGGAATTTGGAAGATATTGGGGAGGCACTTTTAAAGCTATCGTCTGTAAGCCACTCGTATCAAGAGTATTTAGCTGCGAAACAAATATTTAAAGCGGAGGGGTTAAATGGCTAGAAGAAGGCTAATTTCTGATGAAGATTTATTCGAGAAATTCGAGGAATATATCTTAAATGAGTGTTCAAATGATATTTCTTTGTTCAAATTACCAAAATTCGGTGATTACTTAAGAGTTACAGGTTTTCCCGAAGTTACCGATACTACCTTGAGGCGAAATAAAAATTTTCGATTAACTATCGAGAAACGAAAAGCTGAGGCAGAGGATGAAGAATTTCAAACCATCATTACTTACAAGACCTTAGATATAGACAGTTTTATGATGACCAATCGAACACCTAGAGCAATCCGTTCAGCACTAGTTGAACTGAATAAATACTATAAAAGGATTGTTGAAGTGGCTTTAAAGTATAAAGATGAAGCAGAAGTTCTGGTAATTGAGAATAAAAAGTTAAAGGATCAACTTGAATTGACATCAAGTAATATTGAAGAGTGCAAGGTATTAATGGATGAAATCAGCTCACTTAAAAGTATCATCAAAACTACTGTCTATCCCGAAATTGCTAACGAACTATTAAAAGCAGAGTGGCTTTTAAAATCAGAGAATAGAATCATTTCTGATGATTATCTAGCAAGTCAGATTATTACTGCAGATTCGAAAATTGATCTTCAATCAAAATCAACCAGCAATGATGGAGCTAAAAATAAAATTGTAAATATAAAAAATTTACTAGATAGCAAAACAAATTATTGAGAGATGAAGTATGATAAAAACAATAAAAGAAGTGCCAGCTATGCTGTTATACTGGAATTTGAACTTGAATATATTGGATTTAGAAAGTACAAAAGTAAATAGTCGGCATTATGCAAACTGGATTTGCCCTAGCTGTTCGTATCAATGGGAGGCTAAAATCAATGACATTTATAAAATAAGTCTGAAGATTCCCGATTTTTGTCCTTGTTGCAATCTTGGAAAAGTTCATATTAGTGAGATAAATAGCATCAAAGCTATGTTTCCTGACTTTGAGAATTATATAAATTATCATCGTGAGGATAGAGAAACGATTAGCCACTTACTACAGAATCAAAGATTTAACTCTAGACATATATTCCAACTTAAATGTCCAACTTGTCATAGCTCCTGGAGAGATGCAGCTATAAATTTAAGATTATTTCAGTCTGAGGAAAAGGAAATATTTCATATCGGTTGCAATGAGATGTCTTACCAGAATCACTATTCTGAAGTCTATCCGAATCTAGGGCAAATATACAACGATGAGTTGAATGATAGTCAATTCAATGAATTAAGGCTAAACACAAATGTTACAAAACCGATGCATTGGAAGTGTGACAAGTGTCTTTATGATTTCAAAATGCCAATTGATAGTTTGTTCGCTAGAATAAGGCGAAACGGCAGTTATTGTACTGAATGCAATGCAAGTTTCAATAACCCATTACAGAATTCATCAACAAATGCACCATTGGATTTTTTAACACCAGACTACATTGATGAATGGTCAGAAGAGAATAACATATCACCTAATCAAGTTGATGCGCTTTCAGACATTCTTGTAATATGGAGTTGTTTAAAATGCAAGGGTTCCTACACATGTAAAGTCTATGAAAGAACCAACCATAGTTGCCCATTTTGTTGCAACAAAGAAATGTTGAGAGGCTTTAATACACTAGATAAAACCCATCCATATCTAAAACAATTTTTACATCCAAATAACCTGGAAAGTCTAACAGAATATTGGAACCAATCCACTGAAGTAATCACTTGGAAATGCCCTTGTTGCGATATTTCATTTGAATGCAGTCCAAAAGAAATGATTGCTCGAACAGAACCTGAAAATCCCAATTTTCAATCCTGCCCAAATTTCTGCGAATGGTCAACCAGTGTATTTAAAAATAATTCTCTTTATAACGAACCCATTCTTATCAAAGAATGGAGTGAAAAAAATAAAATACCTATGTTTCTAGCCCTCACAAATGTAGAAACTAAGAAATATTGGTGGAATTGCTCAGATTGTAAAAACGATTATCTTTGCTCTATACCAATTCGAAGAGAAATTCAAAGTTGCTGTCCGTATTGCAATAATGAGTTGCCTTTAAAGGGTGTAAATACCTTATTTGATATTTACCCTGAATTGAAAACAATCTGGGATAAAGAAAACAATATTACTACAGAATCTGTTATCCTGGATTACAAAAGTAATAGAAACTACAGTTGGTGCTGTAATAAATGTCAAATAAGCTACAGAGAAAGTGTCAATGTAGTACTGAACAGATACTTAACTGATCCGGTAAGTATCGATAATGTCTGTCCCAGTTGTAATAAACTAGATGTTCCTTATGTAGAAAATAACATGAGTGAAACGCACCCTCATTTATTGAAAGAATGGGATTATCGAAACAATATGTTGCTTGGAAAACCTGAGAACCAAACCGAAAATAGCAGCCAGCAAGTATGGTGGATTTGCAACAATAATTCCGAACATCGCTATAAGGCATCTATTAAAAATAGAATAATGTATGAGATAAGAAATCAAGAGCCTTATTCGGTATGTAAAGGATTTAGAAGAAAACGAGCTCATTTTGTTCAATTTAAGAAATAATAAAACAGGTCTAATGTATAGATTTGTTTTAAATTTATGTAAAAATTGGGGGTATCTCTATGTCCGAAAATATAGTTTTAGGTATCAAATTAACTAGAAAAATGTACTTTTGAAAAAATTTCCAGTTTTGTCGTTAATAAAGTACATTTTTATGGAAAAATGAGGGTATCTAGAAATTCCAGTTTAGACTTGAATTAAGTACATTATTAGCTGATTTTTCCTAAAAAATTTTTTTTGGTTATCATTGGGAGTATATCCATTATATCTTTCCGAAAAACTATAATTTTCTTGAAAAATGAATATAGGCATGTTATACTACTTATTATATTATATAGAAAATTTGGAGAATATCATGCGCCGCGAATTATTACTAGAAAAAATTGATGATCTGAAAAATATCATGCCTTGGTTTGTGTTGGATTACTATCAATCTAAGCTGGCTGTGCCCTACAGTTTTACAACCTTGTACGAATACCTCAAGGAATATCGACGTTTTTTTGAGTGGCTCATAGATACTGGGCTTGTAGATTGCTCACAGATTTCAGATATTTCCTTAGATACTTTGGAAAATCTGACTAAGAAAGATATGGAGTCGTTTATCCTTTATCTGCGTGAACGTCCGTTGCTGAATGCCAATACGACTCAAAATGGTGTTTCTCAGACGACCATTAACCGTACGCTATCCGCCTTATCCAGTCTTTACAAGTATCTGACGGAGGAGGTTGAAAATGAGCAAGGTGAGCCTTATTTTTACCGAAATGTCATGAAAAAAGTTTCAACCAAAAAGAAAAAGGAAACCCTTGCTGCCAGAGCTGAAAATATCAAGCAAAAACTCTTTTTAGGCGATGAAACCATGGAATTTTTGGAATATGTTGATGTAGAATACGAAAACAAGCTTTCCAATCGTGCTAAATCGTCTTTCCGAAAAAATAAAGAACGCGATTTAGCCATCTTAGCACTTCTTTTGGCATCTGGCGTGCGTTTGTCTGAAGCGGTGAATCTAGATTTGCGAGATGTTAACTTAAAAATGATGATCATTGATGTCACTCGTAAAGGTGGCAAACGGGACTCTGTCAATGTAGCTGGCTTTGCCAAGCCTTATCTGGAAGCCTATGCTGCTATTCGTCATCAACGTTACAAGGCTGAAAAAACAGACACTGCTTTCTTTTTATCTGAGTATCGTGGTATGCCCAACCGCATGGATGCATCTAGTATTGAAAAAATGGTAGCAAAATATTCTGCTGATTTCAAAATCCGCGTGACACCGCACAAACTCCGCCACACACTCGCGACTCGGCTTTACGACGCCACAAAATCACAAGTATTGGTTAGCCACCAGCTTGGTCATGCCAATACCCAAGTTACAGACCTTTACACTCATATCGTCAACGACGAACAGAAGAATGCTTTAGATAATTTATAGGTTTTACATAATATAAATTATGTCATAACAGCTGTCGAAGACCTATATTTTAATAACTTTGACAAATATACGCATTAAAGGATTTAGGAAACGGGCTTGAAAAGAAAATCCTGAAAGACCTGGGATTAAATTAATATCCCTTCTCTTTCCTTTTTATTATTTGGTGGTGGTACGGAGGGCGATACACTAGAAGAGGTCATGAAGAATGCACATGAAATGCTTGAAAGTACTTTTGAGGCCTACTATATCGACGAAGGCATGGAACTGCCTACTCCTACTGATATCACCACACTTGAGGTTTGTGACGATTTTACATCCTCCCTTTATTAAAAATAACAAGGCAATTCGCAAGAATGTCACAGTTCCAGAAATGTCACAGTTCCAGAATGGTTGGTTAGACTGGCTGACCGTCAATGCCTGTCAGTTCAAAAAGCTCATTGAGCGAAATGGAATCACAGCAAGTCTCAGCAATATTATACCGAGCACCGACCTCGTATTCATTCATCCATTGCTCCACCTTGAAAGGTTTAATGTCCATTAAATCCCATAAAAAATTGCATAATTAAAAATACAAAAATAATTCCCAACCAACAAGACAGACCGAGTAAAATCGGTTTTCCGCCTTTTTTAACGAGTTGGACAATGTTGGTTTTTAGCCCTACTGCTGCCATTGCCATGATGATGAAAAACTTAGAGATTTCCTTAATAGGGCTGAAAAAACTGGCAGGAATACCTGCTGCTACTGCGATGGTGGTAATGAGACTAGCTAGAACGAAATACAGGATAAACATTGGAAAAACTTGCCGTAGTGATACAGAATGACCAGTTGTTTTCGCCTGCTTGGCTCGCCAATATGATAATCCTAAGGTAATCGGAATAATAGCGAGGGTGCGAGTCAATTTGACTGTGACAGCCTTGTCCAAGGTCTGTGTTCCTAGATGATAAAGACTATCCCAAGTGGCTGCTGTCGCTGTAACAGATGAGGTATCGTTGACCGCTGTCCCTGCAAAAATCCCAAAAGCTTCTCCTGATGTGGTTGAAAATCCAACCAAGCTAGCCAGACTAGGAAAAATGAGTGCCGCAAGGACGTTAAAGAGAAAGATAACCGAAATAGCTTGCGCGACCTCTTCGTCGCTAGCATCAATAACAGGAGCCGTTGCCGCAATAGCCGACCCACCACAAATGGAAGAACCAACGCCAATAAGAGTGGCCATATTAACAGACAAATGCAGCTTTTTCTGCAGAACAAATGCAATCAAAAGCGAGGTTGCAATCGTTGATAAGATAATAGGTAACGATTGTTGTCCAGTCTGTAGGATCACCTGTAAATTTAAGCCAAATCCTAATAATACGACCGCATACTGCAACACTTTCTTCGAGGTAAAGGCGATACCTGCTTGAAATTTTTCTTGTTGACCAAAGACAGAGCTGAATGTCATCCCAATTAGAATAGCAAAAACAGCACCACCAACAATCGTAAATTCTTTTCCTAAAAAATGACTAATACAGGCAATAAGCAAGCATAGAGTCAATCCATAGGAACGTTTTTTCCAATTTTTCATAATAACGCCCCTTTTCTTTCTACTATTATAGACCTATTTTATTTCCTTTGCACCAAGAGCATTTAGGCCTGCTAAAAAATTGGAGGCTTCCATATCTTTAAGACCAGCAAACATTTGGCCAAAAGTTGCTAAATTAGCTGCTGCTTGATAGTCTAATTGAAGCATATCCGCATCGAAAACAAGCACTGATTGGTTCTCCTCATTCAAGCTTGTAGAAACGGTCATTCCTTTGACTTCACCGGCTTCTTTAACACCAGGTGTATCACGTAAACTTTGCAACAATTCTTCACGATTATCATCCGTGATGGCAGAACGTACTTCTTCTGGCAGTGTCTGAGCCAAAGTGATTGTCAAATGCAATAACTTCTCCCCCTTATAGGTTACTTCATACCATTGAATCTGCTGAAGGTCATTCATTTCTACAATATATTCAAATTTTCGCTTTGTCTCCATCTCATGTTTTGATGTGATAGCTCCCTTTGGTAAGGCAGTCGCTTCTGACGAACTGGTAGTCGTGTCTTTGGCAGTTTGGCGACTACAAGCTCCAAGTACCATTAGACTAGCTAGTGCCAAAAGATAGAACGTTTTTTTCATATATTTCCTCAAGTCTAGTTTTATTTATTACTCATTCTATCTTTTTTCTTCAATATAGGCAAGCCTTTCCAATATGTGATCACCGCTCAGTAATGTTAAATAACCTAAGACGTCTGTCCTAGGTTATTTGTTTACTTTAATAATTCAAATACTCTTCCAAAGCCGTCAAAGCACGTTCAGCAATGGCTTCGTAACGTTCTTTCTTATCACGAATACGTGGTCCTTCAAGTTCTTTGATAATTCCAAAGTTAACATTCATTGGTTGGAAATGTTTACTTTCCGTATGAGTGATATAGTGTGGAAGAGCTCCAATGGCTGTTGTTTGTGGGAAGACCACTTCGTCTTCACCTTTAAAGCGACGCACCGCATTGATACCAGCCACAAGTCCGCTGGCAGCTGATTCCACATAACCTTCCACGCCAGTCATTTGTCCCGCAAAGAAAAGATTTGGGTTCTTACGAGTCGCGAAAGTTGGTGTCAAAAGATTTGGTGAATCCATGTATGAATTACGGTGCATAACACCATAACGGACAAACTCAGCGTTTTCAAGACCTGGAATCATTTGGAAAACGCGTTTTTGTTCACCCCATTTAAGGTGAGTTTGGAAACCAACGATATTGTAAAGCGAGCCAGCTGCATTATCTTGACGCAATTGAACAACAGCATATGGCGTTTTAAACTCACCATCGCGAGTTCCCTTGTAATCTTCTGGGTATTCCAAACCAACTGGTTTCATTGGGCCGTAAAGCATCGTCTTGATACCACGCTTAGCCATCACCTCGATTGGCATACAACCTTCAAAGTATTTCTCTTTTTCAAAGGAATTAAGCGGAGCCTCTTCAGCAGTCGTCAAAGCCTCGTGGAAAGCCATGAATTCTTCCTTAGTCATTGGACAATTAAGGTAGGCTGCTTCCCCCTTGTCGTAGCGAGACTTAAGGTAAACCTTATCCATGTCGATAGTGTTAACGTCGACAATAGGAGCTGCCGCATCGTAGAAGTAAAAGCCATCACCACCATTGAGTTCGTGAATTTTAGCCGCCAAGCTGTCGCTCGTCAATGGACCAGTCGCGATAACTGTGATAGCATCTTCAGGAATATCAGTGATTTCGCCACGCACCACTTCAATCAAGGGATGGTTGTGCAATTCAGCAGTCACTGCCTCTGCGTAACCTTCACGGTCAACCGCCATAGCACCACCAGCAGGCACACGGTGTTCTTCACCGTTACGTATAATAATAGAATCCAGGCGACGCATTTCTTCTTTCAAAAGGCCAACGGCGTTTGTCAAAGAATCTCCACGGAAGGAGTTTGAACAAACCAATTCTGCAAAGTTAGCAGTTTTGTGTTGTGGAGTTGGTTTTACCCCACGCATTTCATAAAGCTTAACCTTGATACCACGTTTAGCGATTTGGTAAGCCGCTTCAGAACCAGCCAAGCCAGCTCCGATGACATTGATGTAGTCAACAGATTGAGACATGCACTAATACCTCTTTGGGACCCAAGTCCCTCAAATCTTTCTTTTTTAGTTAACCTATCCAGTATATCAAAAAAATCCCATTCTTGCGAATGGGAGGAATCTATCATCGTAGTTTTACAGATATACTACGTGGATATATTTTTACATAATATATATTACGTAAATCTATTTCACTTTTTCCTCTTCGTAGTCACCATTTGGACAGACGACTTGCTTACCTCCGCCACGGACTTTCTTTTCAACGAGATAGTGATCACATTTTGGACAAGCGCGTCCAACTGGCTTATCCCAAGAAGTGAATTCACACTCGGGATAGCGATCACAGCCGTAGAAAATTCGATTTCGCTTGCTCTTGCGTTCAATGACTTGTCCTTTTTGACAATCTGGGCAGACAACACCGATTTCCTTAGTGATTTGCTTGGTATTGCGACAATCTGGGAAATTACTACATGCATAGAATTTTCCGAAACGCCCCAGCTTGATGACCATTGGATGACCACAGACGTCGCAATCAAATCCAGCTGGTTCATCTTTAATCTGAATTTTTTCCATTTCAGACTCGGCTTTTGTCAATTCCACTTGGAATGGTTTGTAAAACTCATCAATGACCTTCTGCCACTGCTCTTGACCAATCTCCACATCATCCAGCTTCTGCTCCATTTCAGCCGTAAATGCCACGTTGACAATGTCTGGGAAGAATTCAACGATGAGTTTGTTAACAATCTCCCCCAGCTCTGTTGGTTCAAAGCGTTTCGCAGCTAATTTGACATAATAGCGCTTCTGAATCGTTTCAATAGTTGGTGCATAGGTTGATGGACGGCCAACTCCATTTTCTTCCAGTGTTTTGATGAGAGTGGCTTCTGAATAGCGAGCTGGTGGTTGTGTAAAATGTTGTTCGGGATTGGTTGTCGAGCGGACAACGGTATCTCCTTTTTCCATATCAGGCAACATTTTATTTTTATCAGAGTCATTGTAGACAGCCATGTAACCATCGAATTTGACCTGACTTCCGTTAGCAGAGAATTGAACACCATTTTGTTCCAAGCTGACTTTCATCGTATCAAAGATAGCGGCGGTCATTTGGCTAGCCACAAATCGATTCCAGATAAGCGTGTAGAGCTTGAGCTGGTCTTTATCCAAGTGACGAGCGATGGATTCTGGTGTCAAAAAGACATTTGACGGACGAATAGCTTCGTGGGCATCCTGAGCACCTGCAGCATTGCGAATACGATTGCCGTGCTTAGAATATTTTTCGCCGAAGTGCTCTGTAATAAAGTCTGCTGCCTGAGCTTGGGCGACAGGACTAATACGTGTTGAGTCTGTACGCATGTAGGTGATGAGACCTTGTGTACCACCAGAACCAACATTGATCCCCTCATATAATTGTTGGGCAACCATCATGGTCTTACGTGTACGGAAATTGATCTTGTTGGCGGCATCCATTTGCATGGTAGAGGTTGTGTATGGGAGCGGTGCATTACGCTTGCGCTCTTTGCGTTCCACCTGCTCTACAAGGAAATCGTCACCTTTAAGACGAACCAGAACTTCCTTGACCTGATCATTGTTTTCCAACTTCATCTTCTTGCCATCAAGACCGTAGAAGGAAGCTTGGAATTTCTTCGTACCTTTTTTGAAAGTGGCATCAATTGTCCAGTACTCTTCTGGTTGGAAATTGTTGATTTCATTTTCTCGGTCAATAATCAGCTTCAATGCAACGGATTGTACCCGACCAGCAGATAAGCCTTTTTTGACTTTCTTCCAAAGAATTGGTGAAATGGAATACCCCACAATGCGGTCCAAAACACGACGGGCTTGCTGTGCGTCCACCAAGTCTCGGTTAATCACGCGCGGTGCCTTAAAGGCATTTTTAACAGCATCCTTCGTGATTTCGTTGAAA
The DNA here is from genome assembly GCF_043656315.1 of Streptococcus hepaticus. Taxonomy (NCBI): domain Bacteria; kingdom Bacillati; phylum Bacillota; class Bacilli; order Lactobacillales; family Streptococcaceae; genus Streptococcus; species Streptococcus hepaticus. Next base: position 7,060 of record NZ_JBINIY010000017.1, on the reverse strand, counting down.
ACAACACGGTTGGCATCTTTTTCATCCAAACCAAGAATGTGCGACAAATGCCAGGAAATGGCTTCTCCTTCACGGTCCGGGTCACTTGCCAAATAGACTTTCTTAGCATTTTTAGCTTCTTTTTTCAAAGAATTGATGAGTGGTCCTTTACCACGAATATTGATATATTGCGGTTCATAGTTGTTTTCAAAGTCAATGGACATGGTTGACTTTTTCAAATCACGGATATGTCCAACGGATGCGACAACCTTATAATTTCTCCCTAGATATTTTTCAATCGTCTTGGCTTTGGCAGGAGACTCCACGATCACCAAGTTTTTTTGTGTAGTAGATTTTTTCTTACTAGCTGTTTTTGTAGTCATCTTTGTACCTTCAAATAAATTTAACTTCACAAAGAATATACTATTTTTAGGTATGTGTCAAGATTTTTATTTTCCTATAGGAAAACTTGGTTTAATAAAAGTACTCTGAAAGGATGTCCATGCCTGATGTGGTGCACTTTGCCCCTTCTTTTATCAAATGATGGCAACCTTCTGAATTTCCCTCCAAAATGGATCCTGGAACTGCAAATACATCTCGCCCTTCTTCCATAGCTCGCTCACAGGTAATCAGACTTCCTGATCGCATTTTAGCCTCTACAACAGCAACTCCCTGACTGAGCCCCGCGATAATGCGATTCCGCTCCGGGAAATGGAACTTTTTTGGTTCTTCACCGACGGGATATTCTGTTAATAATAAGTGATGCTTAGCGATGTAATCTTGCAGTTCTTTATTTTCTTTGGGGTAGTAGGTGTCCAGACCACAACCGATAACGGCGATTGTTTTCCCACCATTCTTCAAGCAGGCAATGTGAGCTGCCGTATCAATCCCTCTTGCCAATCCGCTGACAATGACAAAGCGATTATCCAGTTCATTGACAATTTTCTTAACCGATCCAGTACCTATCTTACTGGCATTTCGTGAACCGACAACTCCTAATTTGCTCTCTTCCAGTAAGTCTAAATTTCCTAGGTAAAAAAGCAAGACAGGTGGATTGTAGATTTTCCTCAGCTCCAAAGGGTAAATATCATCCAAAATTGAAAACGAGGGATAGCAATTAAATTCCTCGCGGCACTCTTTTGTATCAATATTTTTATAAGTTTCAATGAAAAGTGTTGGATTTTTGCACTCGGAGACAACCGCCATATCCCGCACGCTCAATTTTTTCGGGTTGGATTGGGCATACTCTAAAATCTTATTGATATTGAGATTGGTCAGCCCAGCTTTTTTTAATTTAAAAATTTCAAAATTATTCATAAACATCCTCCACCTTATCTATTCGAAAAAAATCCCGCATTTTCAGCGAGATTTAATCTTTTATCATAGATTTTACAGGTTCAAAGGTTTTCCGATGAATAGGTGTAATCCCCAATGTTTCCAGACCTGCTAAATGTTTCTTGGTTCCATATCCTGCATTCTGGGCAAAATCATAACCTGGAAACTGATTGTCAAATTCAGTCATCATCTGATCGCGCGTGACTTTTGCAACGATGGAGGCCGCTGCGATAGACAAACTGTTGGCATCCCCTTTTATGATAGACTGCTGAGGAAGGTTGATATCTAATTTCATAGCATCAATTAGGAGAGCCTGAGGCTGAGGATTCAGCTGAGATAAAGCCTCTAACATGGCTAATTTTGTTGCTTCATAGATATTGACTTGGTCAATGACATCCTGATCCCTGATTCCAATTCCTACTGCTACTGCTTGCTCTAAAACTTGTTCATAGATTTCAATATGTTTTTTCTTGGGAATTTTTTTGGAATCATTGAGACCCTTGATTTTACAATTTTTTGGCAAAATAACAGCTGCTGCCACAACTGGACCTGCTAGGGGGCCACGGCCAACTTCATCAATACCTGCGATGAGATCCAACCCTTGCTTATAGAGTTCTTTTTCGTAGCGCAGCATTTCTTCCAAACGATCCTCTTCATCCAAGTCAGCCTGGATTTCTTTTTTTCGCTTGGCAATGGCTTTTTGAACTCCTGCTCGACTATCCTCTGAAAATACATCAAAGCGATTGTCATTGAGGTCAGTGATTTCTGCTAGAATTGCTGAAATTCCCTTAATCGTTTGCATGGTCAGCCACACGATCTAGGGTATACAAGCCCAATTTTCCGTCACGAATTTCCTTAATAAAGAGGTTGTAAAAGCGGTCATAATCATCACGGAAGCCTAGTTTTTGTGTCATATCCATGATAATTTCTGGCGTTTCATCTTCCAAATTCATTTGCTTAAAGCGGTCTTTAAGGCGATTTGGATAGTAGGTTTTGAAGTAATTCAACCCGAAAATCGTAACTTCATCCATGGGCAGGAGCTGGTCTTTGATAGCGCCTGTCAGAGCCAATTTCATAGCTACTTCTTGGTCTTCGAATTTGGGCCAGAGGATACCAGGTGTGTCCAAAATTTCCAAATCTTTGTTCGACTTAAGCCACTGTTGTCCTTTGGTCACGCCAGGTTTATTGCCGACAACAGCAATCTTCTTCCCAGCTAAACGGTTCATGAGCGTAGATTTTCCAGCATTTGGAATACCGATAATCATGGTCCGCAAGGTTTCGATTTGAATGCCACGTTCCCGATGACGAGCAATTTTGTCAGCCATCAAAGCTTTGGCAGCATCCGTCACTTTTTTGACTGTTGACTGCTCTTTTGAATTGATGCAAAGAGTCTTAACTCCCTGCTTTTCATAAAATTGTTGCCATTCTTTGGTTAAAATTGGGTCTGCCAAATCAGATTTGTTGAGAATCATGAGCTTGGGCTTATCGCCAACAATTTTAGTTAACATAGGATTTTGACTGGATAGAGGCAAACGAGCGTCCACCAAAATGGTTACAAAATCTACAAATTTAATATTTTCTTGTACTTGGCGTCTGGCCTTGGACATATGTCCAGGAAACCATTGAATTGTTGCCATGAGTGTATAATTCCTTTCGTATCAAGGGTTTTATGGAGGTAAACCTGTCTAAATTCTATTAGGTCACCAAAAAGTCACCAAATTTAGACTAATTTCACCAAACCATTTCATACCCAATAATTTTTTGCTTTCCTTCTCGAATACATTTAATATCAAAATTTGAATGATATTTCTTAATATCTTTTAATAATTTTGGTAGGATATTAACATTAATATGCCTTGGAAGATAGCTTTCTTTAATTCCCATTATATTTCGGAATTCATCTAAATTTAAATTTGTTTTTCTGCTTTCATAGTGTTTTTCAATCCAATCGTTTATTGGTTGAGAATACTTACAGGACCAAGACTTTAAAGCAGTGAACGAAATTTGATTTTTATCAATAAAATTATTTAATGCATTCACTGCTTTTTCTTGAGAGTTAGTTTGTCTATGAGTATAGCCGATTGTAGTTTCATAATTAGCATGACCTACACGCTCCATAATATCTCTCATAGCCAAATCAGTACCTTCACTTTGCAGATAGGTAATATGCATATGTCTAAATGAGTGTGGTGTTACATGCTTTGTCCATTTAAATCCATATTTCTCTTCGCAAGTTTCAACTAGCTCCTGTTCCACTCTAGCTAGCACCTCACGAAAAGAGTGTGAAGTAATGGGGGAACCATATTCTGTCCGAAAAATACTTTCTGTATGTGAAAAGGATTTAGCAGGATTTTCTAAAGCATACTTATCAAATTCATCACTTCTTTTAATTGCTCGTAAAATTGCTTCGCAAGCTACTTTAGGTAATGCAACTTCTCTGTCAGCATTTATAGTCTTAGTTGTGTCAAAATAAAAGTCCGCAACCTTCAAATCATGATACTGAAGTGATTTATCTATTGTTACAACTCCAGTATCTGGATTGAAATCTTCCCTTGTAAAAGCAGCTTCCCCAATTCTCAAACCTGAACAAAGCAAAACAATAGCTAAATCATAGTAATTAGGATTTCTTCTGCGGCTAAGTGCCTCAAAAAATACAATTAACTCATGGACTTCCAAAAATTTTGCCTCGTGTTTTTTCTTTGCCATACGTTTCTTATCTAAAGAGACCTCTACCTTAACAACTGACATTGGAGAGTATGGAATAATATTATACATTATGCCATGATTAAATATTTTATTACAAGTACTTTTTATATGCACTAATGTAGATTGAGAAGAATCATACCTATCAGCATAAGTAGATAAACACTTTTTCATAAGTAATGGAGTAATGCTTTCAAGCAAGAAGTCATCACCAATAATATCTCCTAATCTCTTTAAAACGAAGGCTTCTCTTTTGACAGTTTGCTGTTTCACTGAAACGGACCAAGTTTCTAACCAGTTTTGCTTCAACTGACCAAATGTCTTTATTTTTTGAGGATTATATTGATATTCTATGTTGTTGACTAGTTTATCAATTTTATCAATTAATCTTCTTTCAGCATCTTTACGAGACCTTGAAGTATCGTTTGAATAAGTTACTGTAGCATTTTTCCACTTTCCTGTAAGTGGATCCTTGTATTTTTCAACTATTTCAAAACGAGTTTCTCCTTTAGAATTTTTTCGTGTTCTATAATACATAATATCGCCCTCTTTAGTATTATCAAAAGAAAATCGAAACTATATTTAATAGAAAAATTGACAATGTCTATTATACCACGATTTTCATTATTTTGCCGCCCTTTGTTTCCATCTTAAAAACTCTTCAAATCCTTCTAAATTAATAAAGACTAATTTATGAGTTGGATTGATTACATGATCTTTAAACTGTTTATTTTCTCTCATTTCACTTAACCATCTATTCAAAGTATATTGATTTAATCCTTCCCATCTTCTCATTAGTGCTTTTTTATCTGCCCATTCAGCGATACTATTTTCAACAGATACAAATTTTATTTTCATACTTACTTCTCTCTTTTATATTTTTATCCATTGTGGTTATGACTGGTTAAATCATTCATGAGAATTTCACCCACTGTCCTTTTACGCTGGCAGCCTGAACGTTCAGAAGTATCATTGTCCTTATTTGTGGTCATGGCAGATAGAGAACCACTCTATTTTATAGTTGATAAAAATCGCTCATATCATTGCGTACCAATCTAAATTGCTCAACAAATAAGAAAGTCCCACATTGGTTTATTCAATTGTCAAAGAACATATAGAATAAGTAACCTCATATTTAGAATTACCTGAAACTAGTATAGTTAATTCAACTATAAAATTAATCTTTTGTGACAAGTTGTCACTAACAAATACAATTACAATATTCTTAAAAATTTTTATTAATGCCCTATAGCCGATGTCCATATTTAAAATCAACTCTACCAACTAAATAATCTAGACTGACATCATAGAAATTAGCCAATTTGATTAAATCATGTATATCTATCATTCGATTTCCCTTTTCATATCTTGAATATGAAGAGCGACTACAATTTAATAATGAAGCGATATTCTCCTGTGTTAAATCCGCATCTTCACGTAAATTTCGAATACGAACGAACATAATATTTCTCCCCCTAACAGCAAAAGTATAAACATGAAGAAAGAGAATATTCGACTTATGTGACAAATTGTCACAAACACCTCAAATGATGAGCAGATTTGTATATTAACTAGATAAGAATGAAAAATTTTATACAAAAAATAATGCCCTAAAGATGTTAACTTTCAGAGCATTATTTTTGTGTGTATTTATTGCTGGTAAAACTCGACGTTTAGGAAATTATAATCTATTAGTTTACGTTTACTACTAGGTAACGAGCTATAGACCATACTGGAGGACAGCAAACCAAGTTAATGAAACATCAAAAGAAAAACTGAGTGACGATCCTAAACACTCCAAGACCTTTGCGAAGAGTATCCCCTAGCAAAGATCTTGAGCCTATTTTATTATTCCATGAACAAAGGCAAGCTATAAATAGATATTTTGCCAGAGGCTAAACGTTAATATCGTACTTTCCTGCTACAGTTGATAATAACCAAATTTAGTCAGACTACTCTTCGTTTTCTTTACGACGTTTTCCGACTAATCCGAGGCTTGCTAGAAGCATACCAGCACCAAGTGATGGTACTACAGCAGAAGTAGATTCACCTGTGTTCGGCAATTGAGCCATACCTGAAGCCTTCGATGGAGCGTTAGGTTTTGGTGTAGAAGGTGTCTTAGCTGTAGGTGGTGTTGGCTTAACAGAATCGTTAATCTTATGATAGATATGAGTTGTGTTGCCATCTTTATCGGTAATTGTCTTACCAGTAAATTCATAACCTGGAATTGACTTATTAGGTGTTGTGCCATCTTCTTGCGGTGCAATGGGATTACCATCTTCGTCAACGTGGTTTGTTACAACTTTCTTAGCTGGAGTCACTTTACGGTAAACGTAGGTTACTTCAGTAGTCTTACCACCTTCAACTGTACCTATTTCTGAACCATCAACACGAACAAGCTCATAAGTTGTACCATCTTCTGTTACAATCTCTGTTGGTTTGTTATCTGTTGTGTCATAAGACTTACCAGCAGGAACATTTGTTTCGTCTTGAACTGGTGCTTTGATAACTGTACCATCTTCTGTTACATAGTTAACCACAACGCTACCATTTTGAACATAAGGAATAAGTGTATCTTCACCTGGATTCTCTGGTGTTGGTGGCACATAACCTTTACCTGGATCATTTGGATCTACTGGTTTCAATGGTGTATTGTCCTTAGGATCTACTGGTGTGTATCCTGGAACGTTAGGAATCACTGTACCCGGATTTGGTGTTACTGGCACATCTGGATTGGTTGGGTCAAATGGATAAGGAATTACTGGGCGTTCGTTTTCTGGAACTCCTGGAATTTCTGGAACCCAGTTAGCAACTTTCTTATAAACATAAGTAATTTCTGTTGTCTTACCACCCTCGACGATACCACTTTCTTTACCAATTGTCTTGGATGGGATCAATACATGACGTGAGCCATCTTCTGTTACAATCTCTGTTGGTTTGTTATCTGTTGTGTCATAAGACTTACCAGCAGGAACATTTGTTTCGTCTTGAACTGGTGCTTTGATAACTGTTCCATCTTCTGTGACGTAGTTAACCACAACGT
>NZ_JBINIY010000016.1:0-31328 GCF_043656315.1 Streptococcus hepaticus | reverse complement strand
AATGAAAGCTAGAAGCCTCGGCAGCCACCAGCATAGCTGGTGGTTTTCTCATTTTTCTCTCCGAGAAAAACTGGCTGGAAGCCATAATAAAAAAATCCCCCAGATTCTGGGGGATGAGGGCATTCAGAGAATGAGGTAAAAAGGTTCACACAATTTACCAAGGTCCGCTCCTGCGTTTTCCAGCAATACTGGAGACCTCCCTAGCGTCGAATGTGGTAAAACCACTACTCGGCTCATCGCATATTTTAAGTATAGCAGAATTAGTCCCACTTGTAAAGTAGAGGACTTGGTTGCGCAGATTGTCCCAAAGACTTCTGCAGCCAGACAATATCACGCCAAGAGCCCAACTTATAGCCAACATTCTTAAAATGAGCAACTTGCTCATAGCCACGTTTGTGATGAAAGGCAATGGACGCATCATTTGGAAGCGAAATGCAGACCAAGAAGTTGAGAACGCCCTGTGCAGCCAATTTTTCCTCCAAAAGATCATAGAGAGCTGTCCCTAAGCCTTGCGCACGCGCTTCTTGATCGATGTAAATGGACAACTCCACCGTCCAAGCATAGGCAGCTCGTCCGTAATAAGGATGGGCATAGGCATAGCCCAAAATCTGCCCTTCTTCTTCTACCACCAAGTAGGGATGCTTTTTCTGAGTCTCAAGGATACGCTGTTCAAACTCAGCTACACTAGGAACTTCCGTCTCAAAAGTAATAGCTGTCTCCCGAATGTAGGGCTCGTAGATTTTCAAAAGCTGCGCTGCATCTTCTACTCTTGCTGAACGAATCTCCATCTAATCCTCCAGTAACTCACGATCATAAATCGTATAATCACAACGATAAATAATCAACCGTTTCCCATCAATCAAGAGCTCGGAAGTCTTTGGCGCGTCAGAAGCGTAGAGTGACACCTTATCACCAGCATAAGTAGCGAGTGGAGTTCCATTTTGCGAACGAATCAGAACAACCTTTTCTTTCCCAGTAAATTCGTTCTTCATCTTTGAGACCATCCGATTGAGAACAGGAATTGATTTTCCTTGCTCGTCAAGGTTAACCGTAGATTGATAGACTGCAAAAACATCCTCCAATCCTTCCTCAGCCGCAATAAGAGAAGAGCCGACATGGTCAATCTCATATTTACCCAAGGTAACCTTCAAGACAGATGAATCCGCCTTAGAATTGCCTTCATTATCGATAGAATCAAACTCACGATTTCGCTCAATAGATAAGGAACGTCCTGACATCTCATCAATGAGCTGCGAATTTTCATCATAGGTCCGAACTGTCATTTCCAGACCAATCCACTCTTCCTTGGTATTCTTCCACCAATTTTCAATAGACTGACATCCCGCCAAAGTCAAACTCGTCACGACAAGCACCAATAAGAAATATTTTTTCTTCATACAAACCTCCACTTTATTAGGACTAGTATAACAGAAAGGGAGCAGGACAAAGCCTTATCTTATAGAAAGCGATTTTGCCATCCCACTCCCGCAAAGTTAACCATACAGTTAACTAGCTATTATTCATTTTTTTGAGAGATTGGAAATTTTTTATCCCACTCTCACATATCCGGTTTAAAATAATGTTTGCGGCAGACAGGAATATAGGTTTCGTTGCCACCGATTTGAATTTGCTCGCCTTCGTAGACAGGTTTGCCGTTGACAGTACGGAGAACCATGGTCGCCTTTTTAGAGCAATATTGGCAGATAGTTTTGATTTCTTCGATTTTATCTACCAAGAGCAAGAGGTGTTCAGACCCCTCAAACAGTTGGTTGCGGAAGTCATTTTTCAAGCCAAAGGCCATAACGGGGACATCCAATTCATCTACCACACGCGCAAAGTCGTAGACATGTTGTTTGGTCAAAAATTGAGCCTCATCAATAAGAACGCAATAAGGTTTTGGACTTAATTTTTCAATATAGGCATAAACATCCATATCGTCTGTAATCGCCACTGCTTCGCGACTCATACCAATTCGACTAGCTACAACTCCGTAGCCCGCCCGTGTATCCAAGGCTGAAGTCATAATCACCACATTCTTTCCTTGTTCCTCATAATTGTGAGCAACCTTGAGAATTTCAATGGTTTTCCCTGAGTTCATTGAGCCATACTTAAAATAAAACTGAGCCATTTTTACTTTCCTAATCTACTAAATGTTCTTCCCATTTTATCATATTTTCATGATTTCTGCACTAGCTCTTGTCAGCATAGGCAGGATTGGCTTGACGAACGAGGTGGCCATAATCCGCTTGGAGACTGGCGAAAGCTTCTTCGACTGCTTCTGGCAGTTCAACAGCGGCAATAAAATTTTGTCCCTTGGGACCGTAGCCCTCTTCATCATTGCGCAGACGAGGAATTTCTCCCATGAGAAGTTCGATATATTTATCGACAGACCACATTCCCCACAAATCCGCATGCTTTAAACGAATCTGCCCATCTTTTTCCTCAAATCCTGCCTCATAACTAGCATAATTAAGCACTAGTTGTTCAGGTTTGCGGTATTTTCCCAGACAGGCTGACATACGGTACTGCATGGTCGCATCCTGCGAAATAATCATGGACTGCCAATTGATTCCCTTTTCCTCTAACAATTTTAATAAATAAGTGATATTATTGCCACAATTGGTGGACTCATTCTCTAGGAAATCTGCTTGCAAACCATATTTTTTTCCTAGAATTTCTTGAAACATTTGTGCTTCACTAGCTTGGGCAATATTCAAATCAGGATAAGTTTCCCAAACTTTTTCACGTAAGGCAGCAGTTGTATGACCAGCTCCACCTACGATGACGTAATATTTAGCAACGTTTTCTTGAATCGCTTGTGCCAAGACATCTACACCTGCCAAGATAGAGCCTCCAAACAATACAAAGACATCTACTTGCTCCAGACCAAAATTTTCTTGCAGTTGTTCTTTAGCCAAATCGGACAAGTCACGTTTTCCTAGAAAGCTGGCTAACTGGTTGAGCGCTTGAACTGGTTTCATTTTTGGTCTCCTTGGTGGTCAATGAAGGCTTGGTCCGCTTCTGGGAGCCCATTTTCATCGTTCAGCAGCTTTTCAGCACGCGCCACCAAGCCATATTTTTCTCGTAAATTCAAGATTTCTTGCATAATGGCTGATTGATGGTGCTGGTCCAGTGCTTCTTGATTTTCCCATGAATCAACCAACAAGATCGTTTCTGGGTCATCAAATGCCTGGAAATATTGGTAGGAAAGATTTCCAGGTCTGCGACGAATCTGCTCAACCAGACCTCTTTCAGTCATCTCGCGGGCAAAATCCTGTGCAGCTCTGCCATTTCCCTTATAAAAAATATGAAAAGTAATCGCCATATGAGCTCCATTTCTAAAATTTTCTAACTGTGCTATAATAATATCATAAAATCTAAAGGAGAATACCATGCCATTTGTAAAAATTGACCTCTTTGAAGGTCGCACCGAAGAACAAAAAATCCAACTTGCCCGCGAAGTCACTGAAGTCGTGTCTCGCGTGGCTAAAGCGCCAAAGGAAAATATCCATGTCTTTATCAACGACATGCCAGAAGGAACCTACTATCCTGGCGGAGAGATGAAGAAAAAATAGCAAGAAAATCCACTACTAAATTTCAGTAGTGGATCTTTTATTTACTCTTCTTCTTGACTAAACTGGCTCATATAGAGGTCATAATAGAAGCCTTTATCAGCGAGGAGGCTGCTATGATTGCCCTGCTCAATAATTTGTCCATCTTTGAGGACCAAAATCTTGTCCGCTTCTTGAATGGTAGACAAACGGTGAGCGATAACAAAGCTGGTACGCCCTTGCATGAGGCGTTTCATAGCTTTTTGAATCAGCAATTCTAACCGTGTATCAACAGATGATGTTGCCTCGTCTAAAATCAAGATTTTCGGTTCTGCCAAGAGAGCACGCGCAATGGTCAAAAGTTGTTTCTGACCAAGCGAAATGTTGTTGGATTCTTGGTTCATTTCCATGTTGTAGCCACCTGGCAAAGTTCGGATGAAGTGGTCCACATTGGTTGCCTTAGCTGCTTCAATGATTTCTTGATCGCTAGCTGCAAGGTTCCCAAAACGGAGATTTTCCTTAATGGTCCCCTCATAAAGCCAAGCATCCTGCAAGACCATCCCAAACTGCTTGCGGTATTCTTGACGTGAAAGATTGCGGATATCATGTCCGTCTACAGTAATGGAACCCTTGGTCACATCGTAGAAACGCATGAGTAGATTGATAAGAGTCGTCTTACCAGCCCCCGTCGGACCAACAATGGCAATCATCTCTCCTGGCTTGACATCCAAGTTAAAATCTCGAATGAGAGGCTTGCCTTCCACGTATTGGAAGTCCACATGATGAAAGCTAACCTGTCCTGTCAAGTCCTTATCCAGACTTTCGGTCACTTGAGAGGCCTCTTCTGCTTCATCAAGCACTTGGAAAATCCGTTCCAGAGAAGACTTGGCACTCTGTAAAACACCTGCCAACTGGGTCAAGGTTTGGATTGGCTGACCAATCTGGAAAACGTATTGAACAAAAGCTTGAACATTCCCGATAACCATTTTACCTGCCAACACTTGCAAGGAGCCAAAGAAAGCCACCAAGAGATAGGTCATATCAGAAATTCCATGCAAAATCGGCATCATAATTCCAGACATGAAACTAGCCTTGAAGCCCACTTCCTGCAATTCATCAGTTATTTGGGCAAACTCCTCTGCAGATGCTTCTTCACGACCATAGAGTTTCAAGATATTAAAACCAGTCAGATTTTCTTGAACAAAACCATTCATCTGCCCCAAAACATTGGCTTGTCGCTTGAAGTAAGGCTGAGATTTTTTAACCATATACTGAGCAGTGAAATAAGTCAGAGGAATGGACAAGATGACAATCATTGCCAATTTCAAATTGAGCACCAAGACCATGATGATGACCAAGGTCAATGTCAAAACAGCGTTGATGATTTGGAGAAAAGACTGTTGAAGACCGTTGGAGACTGTCTCCACATCGCTGGTAAATCGTCCCAACATATCTCCAAATTGGTGCTTATCAAAATAAGACACAGGAATGCGATTGATCTTCTCAGACAGGTCATTTCGTAAATCACGAATACTGGTCTGTACAGCCCGCGTCATGTAGAAGTTTGAGCCGTAGGCACCGATTTCATAGAAAAGAGCACGGATGGCATAGATGACCAGCACCCAGAAAATGTAGTGCGTATTGATATGAGCGCTAGGCACACCTTTTGCCATATCCAGTAGATTTGCGGTTAACTCTGTGATGACCAAACCGAGTACAAAGGGTTCCAACACGTTCATGACGGAGCTCACGATTTTCAGGAAAATCGCCAAAAAGAGCTGTCCCTTATACTTGCGCAAGTAGGTCCACAAACGTAAAAATACAGATTGTTCTTTCATCTTATTCTCCTTCCGTTAAAGATTGATTGTTGAGCTGAGAAGTCGCAATTTCTCGATAAATTTCATTGTTCTCCATCAGCTCATCATGGGTACCACGACCAACAATTTCCCCTTGGTCAAGGACGATAATCTGATTAGCATCCATAATGGTTCCAACACGTTGTGCCACAATCAGCACTGTCGCATTTTCTGTTACTTCTTTTAATCGACGGCGCAGAGTGGCATCCGTCTTGTAGTCCAAGGCTGAAAACGAATCATCAAAGATGTAAATATCAGGCGTTTTTACCACCGCACGCGCAATAGAAAGCCGTTGTTTTTGCCCACCTGAAAGGTTACTTCCGCCTTCCGCCAAGTGTGTTTCGTAACCCTCTTCCTTGCTCTCAATAAACTCTTTGGCTTGCGCTACTTCTGCCGCCAAGTCCAGTTCGCCAAGACTAGCGTCAACTTTCCCATACTTGAGATTTTCTGCGATGGTCCCGGTAAATAGCAGAGCTTTTTGCGGAATAAAGCCAATCTTAGAGCGAAGTGCCTTGAGATTATAATCTCGTACATCTACTCCGTCCACCAAGATTTTTCCTAAAGTCACATCATAAAAACGCGGAATCAGATTGACCAGAGAAGACTTACCCGAACCTGTTGAGCCGATAAAGGCCACTGTTTCACCCGGTTTAGTCTTAAAGGAGATATTGTGAAGAACAGGCGACTCAGTCTCACCTGGATAGGCAAAGGTCACATTATCAAACTCCAGATAGCCACGTGTTTCTGTCTCTGTCACACCATCTTCATTCTGAGAAATGGAAATGGGCATGTCCATTACTTCTCCAATCCGACTACTTGAAACCGCCATACGAGGGTACATGGTAAAGAGATTGGCAAACATAAGAAATGAGAACAGAGCATGGAAACTGTATTCAATAAAGGCCACCAAATCTCCAATCTGCAAATCGCCTTTTGCCAAGAGATTAAGGGCAAACCAGACAATAGAGACAATCATGGCAATGATGATTTGTACAAAGAGCGGTTCTGTCAACCCTGTCACGGTAAAGAGACGTTTCGAAATGCCAGAGTAATTCTCATTTTCCCCTGAAAATCGTTCTTCTTGAAAGTCTTCACGAGCAAAGGCACGAATGACGCGCAAGCCCATCAGATTTTCACGAACGTACTGATTAATCTTATCCAGTGTTTTTTGTTGCTTTTCAGATAAGGGACGCGTTTTGACCGCCACATACCAGACTACAATAACTAAGAAGGGCATGGAAACCGCCACAATCCAAGCCAATGACGGACTGGTAATCAAAATCATGATAACGGAAAAAATCATCATCATTGGTGTAATCATCCCTAGACGCAAAGACATTTCTGCGAACTGCATAAGAACATAGGCATCGCTCGTCATACGAGTAACCAAAGAGGACACACCGATTTTCTCAAATTCATGATGAGAATAAGTCTGCAGCTTGTCATACATATCTGTCCGCATTTCCTTGATCATGGTTGTGACCAATTTACTAGACGCATAGGTCAATAAAATTCGCCCGGCAATTCCCAGCAAGATAATGATGAACATGATAAAAGACCAAAAATATACCTTAGAAATGTCACTTTTGGTAATCCCCTCATCAATCATCCGTGCTAAAATGGTCGGCATACCGAGATTGACCAAGACAAAGAAAAATCCACCAATCAGATCCAAAACCAACAATTTGGGACTTTTCTTCAAATAAGACCAAATAAATTTCATACATCGTCCTTTCTATATAAGAGAAAAAAGCACACAAAGCGCTTTTCTCAATTTTATATGTCTATTTTAACATAAAAATAGTGATTATGTCAGTTGCTTAGTAGACAAAGATTGTACCGCAACTTTTTTCAGGCGTAATTGCAGGAGAAGACCACAAGTAGCAATTCCGGCAATCAGCCCAATCCAGTAGGCAATCGGTCCAAAACTCGTCGTATTTTCTAACAAGAAAGCCAGTGGCAAGGACACACTCCAGTAAGCTCCCACACCAATAATAAAAGGCATGGTCGTGTCTTTATAGCCCCGGAGAATACCTTGGAGCGGTGCTGCGAAGGCATCTGCCAGTTGGAAAAAGAGGGCAAAGGTTAAAAAGTTTGAAGTAATCTTAATAAATTCCATTTCATGTCCGTACAAACCTGCTACTTGACTACGGAAGAAATAGAGGAAGGTTAGGGTAAAACCAGCGAAACCGAAAGCCACCAAACGCCCGATTCGCGTATAGTCACGAACTGCCTGATGATCTTTCGCTCCAATTTCATAAGAAATAACAATGGGTAAGGCCATAGAAACAGAGACAGGAAATGCGTACATAAGAGTCGCAAAATTCATGGCAGCCTGATGAGCAGCGATGATTTGCGAAGAGAATTTCGCCATAAGTAGACCGACTACTGCAAAAATAGCCACTTCAGCAAAGATTTGTAGTCCAATTGGTACACCCAAACGCAAACCATCTGTCAACAACTTTTTATCCAAAGGCGACCATTGCCAGATTTTATACGAGCGAATGCGTTTGTCCAACTGCATAACCACCACTATCACTGCAAGCAAGAGCCAATAAGAAAGGGAAGTTCCAAGTCCCGCACCTGCTCCTCCAAGCCTCGGAAGACCAAATTTCCCAAAAATCAAGACATAGTTAAAGAAGGAATTAAAGGGCACCAAGAGCAACATGAGATACATGGACAGACGAGTTAGCCCCAAAGCATCGAAAAAGGAACGAAATACGCTAAATAGCAAGAGTGGAAAAATCCCTAAGCAGATAAAGGAAAGATACTGCTGCCCCACTGCTAAAACATGACTTTCCAGACCAAATAACCCCAGTGTGGGAATAGCACCAAAGTAAAGAACAAAGAAAAGCAAGGCTGCTAAACCACAAGCTAAGTAAAGAAATTGGTGCAGTTCCTGACGAATCCGCTCCTTCTCTCCCCGCCCTAATTGATGACCGATGATTGGGACCAATGCAGACACAATCCCCGTCAAGAGTGAGAAAAATGGATTCCACAAAGAAGAAGCCATGGACACACCCGCTAAATCCTGCGTACTAAATTGCCCCGTCATCATAGTATCGATAAAAGAAGCCGAATAATTGGCAAATTGATAAATGAGAATGGGAATAAAAATCTTGAAAAATAAGAGATACTTCTCTTTTAATGTCTTAGTTGGATGCATGGGCTCTCCTTTGAAAATGAATAAGGACCGGATAAACCAGTCCTTTAATTATATCTTATCTACAGCTAATTTGAAAGTCTAGATCGAGTCACCGTTCCAGATTGAATTTTTCACGACAACGTAGTCCACGTGTTTCAAGCTTTGCAAGTCGCATCCACCAGCATAAGAGATAGAAGATTGCAAGTCTTGCTCCATTTCTGTCAAGGTATCTTGCAAATGGCCTTTCGCTGGAAGAAGAATTTTTTTACCTTCCACGTTTTTGTGCTCACCTTTTTGGTATTCAGATGCAGAACCAAAATATTCCTTGAACTGTTCGCCATCTACTTCAACTGTTTTCCCGGGACTTTCGATATGGCCAGCAAAGAGGGAACCAATCATAACCATGCTTGCACCAAAGCGGATTGATTTAGCAATATCTCCGTGAGTACGGATACCACCATCTGCAATAATTGGTTTACGTGCAGCTTTGGCACACCAACGAAGAGCTGCCAACTGCCAACCGCCAGTACCAAAACCAGTTTTAACTTTTGTGATACACACTTTACCAGGTCCAATGCCGACTTTGGTTGCGTCCGCACCTGCATTTTCCAACTCACGAACAGCTTCAGGAGTTCCCACGTTACCGGCGATAACAAAAGTTTCTGGCAATTCCTTCTTGATGTGTTGGATCATCTTGATAACAGACTCCGCGTGACCATGAGCGATGTCAATCGTGATATAGTCAGGCGCATCATCCTTCAAGCTAGTTACAAAGTCATATTCATAAGCTTTGACGCCAACTGAGATAGAAGCAATCAGACCTTGGTCATGCATTTTTTTGATAAATGGCTTGCGCCCGGCTTCATCAAAACGGTGCATAATGTAGAAATAGCCCTGCTTAGCAAGCATTTCAGCGACATCCTCATCAATGATTGTCTGCATATTAGCAGGAACCACCGGCAATTTGAAGGTATGCTTGCCAAATTGAACAGAAGTATCTGCCTCAGATCGGCTATTGATAATGCATTTATTAGGAATCAACTGGATATCTTCGTAGTCAAAAACGGGCGTTTCGTTAAACATATTTTTCTCCTTAGTTTGGCACTTTTTCCGTACCTACTCTTAATATTATAGAGCATCGTTTGTTTTTTGTCAATATAAACAAACTTACAGAGTTTGTAATTCGTATTTTGTTATATGTTTGCGTAAACAAAAACAACTTCATTCGTTTTATAAGAAATGAAGCTATTCTTTTGATTGTTTTTTTAGATTATATTCGGAAATTATTTGAAATATTCGTATTTGAATTTTAAAATCCCAACATTTCCCGAACTTTTTGTATATCTGAAACCGGAACTGCTAGGAAAATACTATCGCCTAGATGAAGTTTACTATTCCCTTTAACCACTTGACTCTTTCCATGGCTGACCTGAGAGGTAATCAAGGTATTGTGTGGCAACTTCAAATCGCTGACAAATTTATCTGCAATTTTTTCAGATACAATGACTTCAATCAGAGTCATCTCGCTATTATCTTGCATTTTTTCAGGAAGAAGATTTTCCAGCATGGCTTCATAAACAGGAGCCCCACCCAATAAATCCATGATAATATATGCCGTCAAGCTGACCAAACCGATTACCATAAGCTGGCGCATATCTCCTACCATCTCTGTCACTAAAATAATGGCTGTCAGCGGAGCTTTTGAGATTGCTGCAAAGAAACCTGCCATCCCTAAAATGATAAAGATCGTCACTTCCGACTGGTTAATCATTCCCATATCAAAAGCAAAGCGTCCGCCCAGCATGCCCAAAATGGAGCCCAAAGCAAGAATTGGAAGGAAAATACCACCTGGAAGACCACTACCATAGGACATCATGCTCCAAACAAAGCGGACCAAAAGATAGACTACTAGAGTTGAGAACAGGGGCATGTGATGCGCTAGACTGAGTACCAACCCATTTCCTCCGCCTAATAACTCTGGTAGGTAATAGCCAATTGGCAAAATGAGGACAAAGGCAATTAGACTATGATAGGCAGGTTGTAAATGAAAGACTTTCCCTAACCAGCCATAGACCATATTCATATTTAGGATGACTTTTTCGTAGATAAAACCTGCTAGTCCTAGAAAGATTCCCAATAAAACATAGCCCCAATAATATTGTAATTCTAACATAGGAAGATGATCCGGCATGTTTAGAACAGGCGTCAAGCCAAAGATATTGAGTGAAATAAAATTAGCTGTGATACTAGCTGCTAAGGCTGAAATCCAGACCAAACGTGAAAATTGATGATAGACTTCTTCTACTACAAAGAGAAGTCCAGCAATGGGAGCATTGAAGGCTGCAGCCAGACCAGCAGCTGCCCCACTAGCAATCAGACTCCGTTTTTCCATTTGACTGGCCTTAAGCCAAGTTGCCACACCTTTTCCGGCAACCGCGCCAAGCTGAATACTCGGTCCCTCTCTCCCCAACATGAGACCAGAACCGATAGCTATGGTTCCTGCAATAAATTTTCTCCACAGAACAGACCACCAATTTTGGTTCATGAGACCTTTTAACTCAGCCTCTACATGCGGAATACCAGATCCTTTAATATCTCCATCTCCCTTAATGAGCCACCCCAAAAAGAAAACTAAGACCAGATAAACAAGGGCAATTCCTAACAAATAAATCGGATGGCTGTGCGCCGACTTATAGACATGCACGACAAATTCAAATAATTTTTCAATAGCCAGTCGAAAGGCAGCAACAACTCCACCAGCAACGACTCCGACTAAGACACCACGCAAGACGTATCCTAAAATCGCTTGATGCACAAAACGATATTCTTTGCGATGATTTTCCATTTTCTCTCCTTTCTCCTTTGATAAAAGGTAGAAAGAATCACTTCTCCTACCTTTATAGATTATTTACGGTACATTTTGAACTGCAAGTAAAGGTCATTATAGATACCTAGGTATTCACGACCGAGATTATCATAGACTTCTAAGTTTGCAATTGTTTCTTCTGTTGGATAGAAGGCTTTATCAGAGGTAATCTCCTCAGGTAATAAGGCTTTCGCTACTTTATTAGGTGTTGCATAGCCAATGTATTCCGCATTGCGAGCCGCAATTTCTGGACGAAGCATAAAGTTAATAAACTTGTACGCACCATCTGTATTTTTAGCGGTCTTTGGAATGACCATATTATCAAACCAAAGGTTAGATCCCTTAGATGGAACGACATAATGCAGATTTTCATTGCCGTCCAGCATTTCACTGGCTTCACCTGAGAAGGAAACCGCAATCGCTGCCGCATCCTGAATCATGTAGCCCTTGATTTCATCGGAAACAATCGCCTTGATGTTTGGTGTCAAGCTATAAAGCAGATTGGCCGCTTCTTCCAATTCAGCCATATTTTTGCTATTTAAACTATAGCCAAGCGTCTGCAATCCAATTCCCATTCCCTCACGGGCACCATCTACCAGCATGATACTGTCACGGTACTCAGGCTTGAACAAGTCTTCCCACTCTTTGGGAGGGTTCTTGACCATTTTTTCATTATAGACAATTCCTAAAGTTCCCCAGAAATATGGAATTGAATAATCATTTCCTGGATCAAAACTGAGTCCTAAAAACTGGCTATCAATATTTTCTAAACCTGAAATCTTGGACTTATCCAACTTGACCAGCATGTTTTCGTCCATCATCTTAGAAATCATGTACTCGGACGGAACTGCCAAGTCATAGGTTGTTCCGCCTTGCTTAATCTTGGTGTACATGGCTTCATTGGAATCAAAGGTCTGATAGTCTACTTGAATCCCAGTTTCCTTAGTAAATTCCTTCAGTAAATCTGGATCAATGTAATCGCCCCAGTTATAGATGACCAACTTATCTGTCGTTCCTGCACTAGATTTACTTTCCAAACTCATTGTCACGACAACAAGTGCAGCTACAATTGCAATAATACCTGCAAAAAATGAATACAATCTCTTCATTAAATTGCCTCCTCCTTCTCACGTGAAATGAAATAATATCCAATAACCAAGAGGATACTAAAGAGGAAGACTAGTGTTGACAAGGCGTTGATTTCTAATGAAATCCCCTGACGAGCACGTGAGTAAATCTCAACGGAAAGATTTGAATAACCATTTCCTGTGACAAAGAAAGTTACGGCGAAGTCATCCAGCGAGTAGGTGAATGCCATAAAATAACCTGCAATAATAGCTGGTGTCAAATAAGGCAACATAATTTCCCGCAACATTTGCGACTGAGAAGCTCCCAAATCATAGGCTGCTGAAATCATATCTGCATTCATTTCCTTGAGGCGTGGCAAGACCATCAGCACCACAATCGGAATAGAGAAGGCAATATGACTGAGTAGGACTGTCACAAAACCAAGTTGAAATTTGACAAAACTAAAGAGCAAGAGGAAACTTGCACCAATCATGACATCCGGTGCTACCATGAGGATATTGTTGACTGACAAAAGACGATTTTGCCAGCGATCTTTAGCTTGGTGGATATAAATGGCACCAAAGGTTCCGATAACTGTAGCAATCAATGATGATAAGAAAGCCAACAGAAAGGTCTGCGCCAAGATGAGCATGAGTCGGCTATCCCCAAACATATTTTGGAAATATTCTAAGGTAAAACCTGTGAAACGGTTCATATCTCCGCCTGCATTGAAAGCATAAAACATGAGATAGAAAATTGGGAAGTAAAGGATGACAAAGGCTACGGCCAAATAAATCTTAGAAAACTTTTTCATTATTTTTTACGCTCCTTTGTTAACCACATGATAGCCAGCATGGCTACAATCAGTACCACACCAATAGTTGAACCCATTCCTAGATTTTCTGTGGTGAGGAAATGCTGTTCGATAGCTGTCCCGAGAGTAATAACCCGATTTCCACCAATCAGTCGCGTCAACATGAAAAGACTTAGACTCGGAATGAAAACGGCTTGAATACCTGAACGGACACCATTCATTGAAAGCGGAAAAATAACTTTTGTAAACGTCTGCCAGTTATTGGCCCCCAAATCTCGGCTAGCATTGATAAGATTGCCATCCAAATCATCTAAGACATTGAAAATCGGCAAAATCATAAAGGGAATCTCGATATAGCTGGCAACAGCGATGAAAGAGAAATCCGTAAAGAGAATTTGCTGAGCTCCAAGTCCGAAAAATCCCAGAAATTGATTGATGGTCCCATGTTGCCCAAAAATCCCGATAAAGGCATAGGCTTTCAGCAAGAGATTGACCCAAGTTGGCAGAATAATCAGCATGAGCCAGAGCTGCTTATGCTTGAGCTGCGTCAGGAAAAACGCGGTCGGATAGGCAATCAAGAGAGTGACCAGTGTAATAATCCCTGCGTAGAGAATCGAGTTGAGACTCATTCTCAAATAAGTCATATTGGGTGATGTAAAGTAGGTCACATAGTTGTTCAGAGTCAAATGACCGCTGATATCAAAAAAAGACTTATAAATGATGAGGACAACTGGTGCAAAAACAAAGAGGAAGACCCATATTGCGTATGGTAGTGCAAAGAGTCTAGAGGTTTTCTTCATTGCGTTCCTCTCTTTCCTCTTCAATGGCATTGATCAAGCCATCCTCAACTTCTTCTACCTCTACGTATTCTTCGATACGGGCATCAAATTCTTCTTCTGTTTCATTGAGACGCATGATATGGATATCTTCTGGCTCAAATTGAAGACCGATAACTTCTCCCTCAATGGCCTTACGTGTAGAATGAATCATCCATTCATTTTCAAGGTCATCGTAGGCGATAATTTCATAATGAACACCGCGGAAGAGCTGGGTATCTACCTTAACTTGTAGTTTTCCTTCGTCTGGAAGGGTAATCCGTAGATCCTCTGGGCGAATGACCACTTCAACGTCTTCATTTGGACGCATACCACCGTCCACCGCCTCAAAGCGTTTGCCGTTAAACTCAACCAAATAGTCTTCAATCATACGACCAGGCAGAATGTTTGACTCCCCAATAAAAGTTGCAACAAAGTGGTTAATGGGTTCATCATAAATGTCAACTGGTGTACCAGATTGAACGATTTCACCATCATTCATGACAAAAATCCAGTCTGACATAGCCAGCGCTTCTTCCTGATCATGGGTAACAAAGACAAAGGTAATCCCCAAGCGTTGTTGCAATTCACGGAGTTCATACTGCATTTCTGTCCGCAATTTCAAATCAAGGGCTGACAAAGGCTCATCGAGAAGAACCACACGAGGTTCATTGATAATGGCGCGTGCAATAGCCACACGTTGACGCTGACCTCCAGATAATTTCTGGATAGAACGCTTTTCAAATCCTTCTAAGCGCACCATTTTAAGAGCATCTTGCACACGACGATTGATTTCTTTTTTATCGATTTTTTGTAATTTTAGTGGAAAAGCCACATTTTCAAAGACAGTCATGTGTGGAAACAAGGCGTAGGACTGAAAAACGGTATGCACATCACGTTTATTGGTTGGAACATCGTTAATGCGCTGTCCATCAAGGTAAATATCACCACTTGTCGCATCCAAGAGTCCTGCGATAATGTTCAAAATCGTTGATTTCCCAGATCCCGACGCACCTAGAAGAGTATAGAATTTCCCTTCTTCTAGCTCGAAGTTGATATTTTTCAAAACTGTTGTTCCACTGTCTTCAAAGACTTTTGAAACACCCTTAAATTCGATAATTGGCTTTTTCAATTCTCATAAAATCCTTTTGATGTATATTACAGATCGAGGCTCTGTTAGGCCTTTTTGACCTCTCGGGCGAAATAGTCGCCCTGTATACTGCCTGCTACGATAGGCTCCACCTCCCTTACTTGAAATTATAAGCTATTTACTTGTCCCCTAGAATGCGAACTTCACGTTCCAGGCGAATGCCTGATTTTTCTTCAACCGTTGCAATAACATGCGCAATCAAGTCTTCATAATCTTGTGCGCTTCCGTCAGCAACATTAACCATAAATCCTGCATGTTTTTGGGAAACTTCCACACCACCGATACGGTAGCCTTTCAAGTCAGCTTCCATAATCAATTGACCTGCAAAGTGCCCCAAGGGACGCTTGAAAACAGAGCCACATGATGGGTATTCCAAAGGTTGCTTCAGCTCACGCAAATGAGTCAAGCGATTCATTTCTTGTTCAATAACAGTATAGTTTCCTGGCTTCAAAGCAAATTTTGCAGATAAGACAATTGCACCATTTTCCTGAAGCAAGGAAGTACGATAACCAAATCGTAATTCACGCGCATCCAGCGTTAAAACATGTCCTGAAGGTGACAAAACTTGGGCAGATACCAAGATATGAGCGACCTCACCACCGTAGGCACCAGCATTCATAAAGACAGCACCACCAACACTACCTGGAATACCACAAGCAAACTCAAAACCTGTCAAGGAATGATGAAGGGCAACTCGTGTCGTCTCAATCAGATTGGCACCCGCTTCAGCTTCAATCGTATAGCCAGAAACAGTGACCGAATTAAGCTTATCCATACGAATGACAAAGCCACGAATACCGCCATCACGAACGATAATATTACTCGAATTCCCCAAAACCATCCATGGAATGTCCTCACGGTTGGCAAACTCAACAATTCTCACAATTTCATAGCGGTTACGAGGAAAAGCCAGATAGTCCACCGGACCTCCGACTTTCGTGTAGGTATAGCCCTTCAAAGGCTCATCAAAACGGATATCAATTCCATTTAATTCATTAGCAATTTTTTCTCTCATAATGTCTCGATTCAAAAATAGTATACTCTTGTTATTATACCATAATTTAACAGAATATTTCTTGTAAAATACAAAAAGACCAGGAGTTCACCTAGCCTTACTTTTTTATCCCTCCACCACAATTCCACGGGTATCTACTAAAAGTTGGCAGATTTGTCCGTCAAAATTCTCAGCGGAGATGTGGGCAATAATTTGGTTTATGTTAATACTCTTTTTAATTTAAAGAATATACTGTACTATCTACACCAAAAATCGATTCCCAATCAGCAGTAAAATCTTTCACAGCCTTTTCAATTGATGGCATCGCAAAACCTTGCTCAACAATATCTGTACCAAAAGTAACTGCTTCTGCCCCCGTTGCAATTGCTGCATTTACTTGCGAAATATTCTTAAAACTTGCAGCTAATATTTTGGTGCTACTTCCAGTTCGGTCAATTTCATGCTGTATGTCTCTAATTGCTTCAGTAGCATTGATGTTCAAATTTTCCATACGATTAAAATATGGAGCGATGTAATCAGAACCTGCTTCAATAGCAAGATAAGCCTGAAATTTGGTATAAATCGCAGTTGCTGTCACATGGACATTTCGTTTTTTTAACTCCTGAATGACTTTGAGACCCTCAGTTGTAACAGGCACTTTTATATATACCTCAGTATCAATTTGTTCTAAAATCGTCTCTGCATCTTTTATCATCCCTTGAAAATCTTGTGCCACTACTTGCACGTGGAGGCTTTTATCTGAGCCAATGATTTCTCGGATTTGTTTCATATGCTGAAAAAAATCGATTTTTCCTTCTTTTTTTACAATAGACGGATTTGAAGTTACTCCCGATATGGGAATAATTTCCGAATATGTTTTTATTGCTTCAATATTTGCTGTATCTAGTAAAAATTCCATTTTATTATCCTCAAAACTGTTATTCTAATCCGTCAACATTCGTTGCAATACCATAATCTTGAAAAATTCTTTTGATTGCTTCTACCTCTTGCTGTATCAATGTTGGAACATCTTGCATTTTATAGTTCCA
Organism: Streptococcus hepaticus; assembly: GCF_043656315.1. NCBI lineage: Bacteria > Bacillati > Bacillota > Bacilli > Lactobacillales > Streptococcaceae > Streptococcus > Streptococcus hepaticus. The sequence goes on along the minus strand of NZ_JBINIY010000016.1, from coordinate 14,020 downwards.
ACCCAAGTATTCATATTTCTTACTTCCATATTGATGAAATGGTAGAAGATGAACTTCTTCTATTCCTAATGGATATAAATAGTTGGCAATGGCCGTAATATTCTCCTTGCTAGAGGTATATCCTGGAATCAATGGTATGCGTGGAATCAAGTCAATATGCTCTTGATTTAGTAAAAATTCAAAATTTTCTTTTGAAAGGCCAACATCAATTCCTAGGGTATTTTTAGCAACCTGCGCATTCATTATCTTCAAATCAAATAAAATTTGATGTAGATAGGGAGTGAGTAATTTTATTCTATCCAGTGGAAAGCAACCTGTCGTTTCAATTGCAGTATGAATACCTAATTCATACAATTCTTTCAGCAAGTGGCTTGCAAAGGTTGCCTGCATCAGTACCTCACCACCTGATAGAGTAACTCCCCCACCAGATGTTCTATAAAATATTTCATCGCGCATCACCACATCAACCAATTCGGAAACAGATTTCCATTCCCCAATTTGCTCTTTTTTTCCATTTTTGATCCAAAAAGTTGGTTTAACAGTTAAACGTGACTCTGGATTGGCACACCAAGGGCATGCTAACGGACAACCTTTCAAGAAAATTATCGTTCGTATTCCCCCACCATCGTGTACAGAATAGCGTTGGATATTAAATACCAATCCTTTGTCATTCATCATAACGTATCTCGTTTCTATAGTGAGTGTTCTACCCGTGCTATAATATCATCTTGTATTTGCTTGTTCAAATCTACAAAGAAAGCACTGTATCCAGCAACACGAACCAATAAGCCCGAGTATTTTTCTGGATGTTTTTGTGCTTCTAGCAACGTTGCTTTTGATTGCACATTAAACTGCACATGTTGTATTTTTAATTTTGTAAATGCCATTAGAAAATCAGCAAATTTATTCAGCCCTTGAACACCAGCTAATGTATTTGGTTGGAATTTCACATTCAATAAACTACCATTTACAGTCAGATAATTATCTAATTTACTAACCGATTTCAGGACTGCAGTAGGTCCTAGATGATCTCTACCAACCATCGGTGACAAGCCACCATCCGCTAATTGCTCTTTGGCTTTCCGACCGTCCGGAGTTGCTCCAACTGCCTCACCAAGTGGAATATGGGCTGAAACAGTATAGGCTCCTGGAATAAACTGACCTCCACGAACATTGGTATACTTTTCTAATTCTTTGGCATAATGTCGGAATAATTTCACAGCAATTTCATCAACTTCATCATTATCATTTCCATATTTTTCAAAATCTTGAATGACATGTTTTTGCAAGGCAGCAAATTCACCTTCATAATCTGCTTCCAAAGCGCTCACCAGTTCTGCAAATGTCATTTCTTTATTTTCAAAAATCATCTTTTTGATAACATACATAGAGTCACTGAGATTGGCTTCACCAATTCCTTGTACTCCTGAGAAATTGTATCTTGCCCCACCCTCGGTCACATCTCTGCCATTCTTTACACAATCTTGAATTAATACAGATAAAAATGGGGTAGGCGCATAGTGGCGGTGTCCTAAATCAACAATATTAGAACCTTCTACAACTAACTTTACGTAGTAGTCAATTTTATCGTGAATATCATTCCACAAGTCTTCGTAAGACACATCTTCTTTATCCCGAAGGTTGTACATGCTTAACTCCATAATTCGCAAGAGGTTAAATAAGGAAATATCATGGAGTCCATAGGTTCTACCCGGAATGGATGTCTCTACACAACCAACTGTTGCATAATCTCTTGCATCATCCAAACTAACACCCTTACTTAAAAAAGCTGGTACACATACTTCATCGTTAAATAACTGAGGAATCCCTGTCCCCAATCGAATTGTTTCACACGTTTTTAATAAAAATTTTCTTGGAATCAACTCATTCATCCGAACGGACAAGTTAGGTTGAGGCAATAAAATTTCATGATAAATCTCTAACATGATGTAGGACAGTGGGTTGACAGAAGCATGTCCATATTCATCTAAACCACCTAATGCTACAGTATAACCTGTTGGAAAACCTGCAAAACATTTTGCACTACTTTGACTTCTCAACAGCACTACATCATTGGTTTTAATATAAAAATCTCCTAAAACTTCATAGAGAAATTCTTCCGCCTGTCCGCCTTCCAATGACAACTGATAAAACGGATACAAATACTGGTCCATTCTCCCCAAGGATAGCGATGAGGCATTAGATTCGTACTGGCCAACAATACTGGTCATCCAAAGTAATTGTAAAGCTTCGTAGAAATCTGCTGGTTTCTCAGTTGTCAAGCGGTGACACATATCAGAAATCTTCATTAACTCTGCAGCCCGAACCTGTTCCGTATCAGCTGCCATTTTCGATGCTAAATTTGCATAGCGAACAAAATGTCGCTGCATAGCTTGGAAAATAATGAACCCTGCCTTATAAAAAGCATTAGCGGGATTTTCAGCTATTTTTTCAGATAAGTCATCAAGATAGTACTGCAATCCATTATTCAATATGGAAGGAAAATCCATGATGATATGTCCCTGGCCTTTATCTGTTTGATTGAGCTTGAATACTTCATCTTTCATAGCTTGCTTTACTTCATCGGTTAGCTCACTATTAATAAAATCCTTCATTGAACGATTTTCCCAATATGGATAAAGTTCTTCTTTGTAAATTTTTTTATCAGCTTCAGTAAAAACAAATTGATCTTGTGGGCGTGTAGCAATCGTATCAATCTCTTTCATTATCCAATAAGGATCCATCTCTGGAGATAAAATCCCTGAACGAGGACGTACAGTACGATTTCCAACTAGTAATTCTCCCTCACGAATGCTAATATTTACATTATCTAAGATATGAGCAGTAGCTTTTGCCCGTCTGATAATGACAGGTTCTCCTTCAGTTTCCTTATAACTTTCAGTATAAAGAAGAGCACGTTCTAGAGATATCTGCCGTTCTTCCTTAAATAGATTGTTCTTCATGTTTTGAATTCTAGGATTTCCATTTAGAACAACATTGGCAATATTTTTATTTGAATCAATTTTTCCAATTGTCATCTCTTTTTCCTTTCTAGAGATGGTATCCAACATTATGTATGTTATAGGATTTCTAAGTCAAAATCAATACCATCCAGTTGAATGTCTTCTGTACTAACTTCTTCGTTTGCTGTCTTTTTCAACAAAATAACTACAGTAGCTGTCACAACTGTTCCAATAAGGCTTGCAATAATATAAACTAATGGCTTAGAAGCTACTGGTGCAACAATCCAGCCACCCCAAGGTGCAGGATTCCCAGCTCCCATAACAATAGCCAATGCTGCACCGATTGAGCTACCAATAATATTAGCAGGAATACAGCGAATAGGATCGGCAGCAGCAAATGGAATTGCTCCTTCTGTAATACCAACCAAGCCCATTACAATAGCTGCTTTACCTGAAGTTTGTTCTTCTGATGTAAATTTTTTAGGGGCTAAAAATGTTGCTAAGCCCATACCGAGTGGTGGAATACAGATTGCAACACCAATTGCTGCCATAATGGCCAATGCTGTCGCACTTGGCATACCTGTATCAGGATTAATTGTTCCCACCATAGCTGATCCAAAACCAAAAGCCACCTTGTTAATAGGTCCCCCCATATCTGAAGCAATCATAGCTCCCAATACCAGTCCAAGTAAGATCATATTTCCTGTTCCAAGTGATTCTAGCCAACTTGTCATACTTGTCATAGCAAGAGCAATAGGTTTACCAATTACCCAAAACATCAGTCCACCGACAACTAAGGTTCCTACAAGAGGAATCACAAAAATCGGCATCAAGGAACGGAATATAGTAGGAACTTTAATTTTTTTCAAATAATAGACGACGATACCTGCAAGAAGTCCTGAGAAAATACCACCTAAGAAACCTGCGCCAATATTACTAGCAATCATCCCTCCAATAATCCCTGGTGCAAGCCCTGCACGATCTGCCATAGAAAATGCAATAAATCCTGATAAAATAGGAACCATTAAGCCTAGACCAGCGATACCAATCTGGGCAATATCAGCTAAATATCCTGAATTGGGTACTGCTGCCTTACCTGTCACCAGTACACTCAGAGCCAGAAGAACACCACCAGCCACAACAAATGGAATCATATAAGAAACACCTGTCATCAAACTCTTACGAGTATCTTTTAGTAGGTTCATCATTTTCAGTTCCTCCTTTATTTTCCTAATTTTTCTTGTAATTTTTTACAAACTGCATCTGCTTTTTTTATGCAGTCCCCTGCACTTAATCTCACAACTGGTTTCCCTTTAAACCGACCTTCATTTTTAATACCGATATCATTTGTAAGAATAACAGCATCTGCGGAGGCAATTTGATCTGAAGTTAATTCATTTTCAATACCAATTGAACCTTGTGTTTCAACATGAATCTCAATTCCTAATTTCTTTGCTGCAACTTCCAAACTTTCAGCAGCAAGATAGGTATGGGCTACCCCTGAAGGGCATGCTGTTACGGCGACTAGTTTCATAATATTTCTCCTTTTCTAATTATGAAATGATATTTTGTAAGCTATCGTTAATGAGAGAGACAATCTGCTGATCATCTACTGAAGTTTTTAATAACTCTCTAAAATCTTCATGAATTAATTTCCGAGATAAAGCAGCAATAATTTTTAAGTGTTCATCTCCTGCACAAGAATCTGGAACTGCTAACAGGAAAATCATACTAACAGGTTCGTCATCCAAGCTTTCCCAATCCAGGGAGTGATCCACTCTACCAAAAGCCACCGAGCATTGCTTCACTGCATTTGTTTTTCCATGAGGAATTGCAATTCCAAACCCAATACCTGTAGATGTTAAACTTTCTCGCTCTAAAACACTTTGATAATAAGTATCAAAATCTTTTATTCTTCCTTCAAGATAAATTTTTTCTGCGAGTTGGCAAATTATACTTTCTTTAGTTTCTCCTTCCAGATGAAGGTCAACCATTTTATTTGTTGTTATAGAATACATTATCTCTCTCCTTTTACTTCACATTTGTAACTCCATTATACGAAAAGATTTTGTACTGCTCTATATTTTTTGAATATCGATCTTCCGAAAAGAAAGCGATTTCATTATTCTTATGCGATTTCTCTAACCATTTACCCAGCGCACGATAACTGTTAATTGCACAATTGTGCAAAAAAAGAACAAAATAACCAGATTAGTTACTTTGCTCCATTTGTATATTATCTAATTTTAGAATTCCCATTAAAGTATCCTGATCAGTAATCAAGGTATTTATATAGGACCTCTTTATCAATGCCCGAATTGCTCTTACTTTGGCATTTCCTCTTGCTATTGCTACCGTTTTAGGAATAGTAGATAATTGATCCAAAGACAATCCGATTGTTCGATTATCTAACCCCCCTTTTAGTATCTTACCATCTTGGTTGAAAAATCGACAACAGCAATCTCCGACCGCCTCTCCTAATTTTAATTCCTTATAATCATTTTGGTCTATTAGATCGCGCCACTGACTTTTTTTGTAACTTAAGGCTCCTCCAACTCCCAAGATAACCATATCCAAATGCTTCCAATTCTCTTTCAACTCTTGAAAATATTTAGAATTAAAAATTCCCTTTGCCAGTTCTTCACTCTCTTGAACAACTGTGGCATTTACAAAAATACTCTTCCCGTGAAATTTCTTTGCCATATCATAAACTAAAGTATTAATATGGTATCTAGAATTACTTCTACTCGGACCTCCAACTATGGGAACAAAAGTAGAGTTTTCAAGATATTTTGGTTCGATATAGCTGATAGACTTGCCTATACTAGCCCCCCATGCCAATCCAATAGTATCACCATCCTGAATATTTTTACGTATCCACTGGGCAGCTACTTTTGATAACTGCTCCTCTTTTTCTGTTTCAGAATCTTCAGGGTGAGATTGAACAATCTCAATATGATCTAAGCCATATCTTTCTTGAAATAGTGTTTCAAGTTTTAAAATTTCCGGATTAAAATCTTGAATTTTAATCTGAACAATCCCATCCTTTTTAGCTTGAGTAAGCATTCTGCTAATGGTCGTTCGATAGATTCCTAAATGCTTAGATATCTGATCTTGGCTCCAGCCTTCAATATAGTAAAGGTAAGCAACCTTGGCAAGTTCTTGTCTTTTTACTCTGTTCATTTTATGAACATTCCTTATCCCTCCACCACAATTCCACGGGTATCTACTAGAAGTTGGCAGATTTTTCCGTCAAAATTCTCAGAGGAGATGTGGGCAATGATTTGGTCTACTTTTTCCAGTGGAGCCAAGACCATAACTGTCGGGCCCGCACCTGATAGATAGGTAGCGTAGGCACCATTTTGACGACCAATGGTTTTAATCGTGTGGAATTCCTTGACTAATTTTTGTCGGAACTGTTCATGGAACATGTCTGACTCGATCGCCTTGCCTGCCGTCACCATATCCCCTTTCAACAAAGCCGCTACTGCAACATTGGCGATGGCACTTGCTGCAATAGCTTTTTTATAGGAAAGTTGATTTGGCAAAACGTTGCGACTATCACTGGTGCGAAGTTGGTAATCTGGAATAAAAGCGACAAAGGCTGTCTCAGGAAAATCTACCACAACTGCATTGATTTTCTTGTCAACACAGGAAGCGACGACCATATTTCCAAAAATAGCTGGTGCAACATTATCAGGATGCCCTTCTATCTTAGTCGCAATTTCCAACTTTTCTTGATTGGTTAGATGAAGTTGCCCCAGTTGATTGGCCAATTCAATCCCTGCTACAATAACAGAACTCGATGATCCTAAACCACGCGCCAAGGGAATATCGCTCATCATTTTCACTCGATGAGGCTGCAAATCTGCCTTAACTGCCAAAGCTGTCTTAATGAGCAGATTATACTTATCGGTCGGCACATATTCCAAATCATGCTCCACAAACCAGTCTTCACGTTCTTCCAAAATTTCAATTGTTAGATACTTGGAAAGGGCCACGCCGATTGAGTCAAACCCCGGTCCGATATTGGCAGATGTTGCCGGTACAGTAATTTTCATACTATTCTCCCAACACTTTGAAGATATTTCCCACTTGGAAATCTACTACTACATTCAATTTTTCCGTAACATTTTCCAGTTGAGTCTTGCTCATCTCATGGGTCACTATGACAAGACGAGCCTGTTTGCCGTCAGATGCTTGTTGCAAGATTTGCTTGAAAGAAATAGCTTCGCTATTGAAAATTTCAGCCAAACGAAGCATTTTCCCGTTTTCATCTGGTGTAATGATAGAGAAATAATACTCGCTCTTGACGTCTTCCTTGTCTGCCAAGACAAGTGGACGACTAAATTCATTAAAGGCTTTCCCCACATTGTCCTCTTTCAGACGACGCACAATACGAATCAGGTCAGCCATTACACTGGTAGCTGTTGGTTTTTGTCCTGCACCCGGTCCGTAAAACATAGACTGACCAATACCAATTGACTCAACAAAGACAGCATTCATCACACCATTGACACTTGCAAGCGGATGATTTTTGGGTAAGAAGGTTGGAGAAACTTCCGCAGAGACACCTGATGCTGTTTCTTGTACATCCCCCACCAGCTTGATGACATAGCCCAACTCTTGAGCAACTGCAACGTCTTCTGGAGTAATAGTTGAAATCCCTTTATGAGCGACATGGTCAAAATCAATGGTCATACCAAAAGCGAACTGACTCAAAATCACAGCCTTATAAGCCGCATCAATTCCCTCAACGTCATTTGTCGGGTCAGACTCAGCATATCCCAATTCTTGTGCTGTTTTCAGAGCTTCATCATAGGTCCAGCCTTCATCTACCATTTTAGTCATCATAAAGTTCGATGTTCCATTCAAGACACCAAGAACGCGCGTAATCTTGTCAGAAGCAAATGAATTTGCCAAGGTACGTAAAATTGGAATTCCACCAGCTACTGCAGCTTCATAATAAAGGGCAACGCCATTATTTTTAGCAATCATTCGCAGTTCTGAACCGTGTACAGCAAGCAAGTCTTTATTAGCAGTTACGACATGTTTTCCAGCTTCCAAAGCACGGGTAATAAACGTTTTGGCTGGCTCAATGCGCCCCATGAGTTCCACTACAATTTGAACCGTTTCATCTGATAAAATCTCATCCACATTGGTCACAAAATTGTAATCATGCCCTGCTGCTTGAAGCCGCTCTTTTTCAGCATCATCACGGATCAAGACTTTAGAGATAACGATCTCATCTTGTGCTGCTTGCTTGACTTTTTCTGTATTTTCTTTCAAAAGGAAGGGGATACCACTAGCCACCGTTCCAAAACCCAATAAGGCGATATTAACAACCATATAAATTCCTCTTCGATTTCTATATTTTGAACATTATACCAAATTTTCTGATAATTTACTACTGATTTTTTTGTTATAATAAAAGGAAAAAGACAAGGAGAAGCCAATGGCTACTAGACAAAATCGCTCTGCTCAACGAAAAGAAATCAAACGAAAACAACGCCGAAACGCTATTGCAATGCTGACGACTCTTCTCATCCTCGTTTTGGCAATTTTTCTTGTCATCAAGACAGACGCTATTTCCAAGCTATTTCCCTCTCAAGAGGTAAGCTCAAGCAAGCTAAGTTCTACTGCTACATCATCTGGCTCAAAAGCTGAAGCAGTGAACAATTCAACGCAAGCTAGTTCGACCACTTCTACTGAAAAACTCACATGGGTCAAACAAGAAACGCCTGTCAAAGTACCTATTCTTATGTATCATGCCATCCACATCATGGCTGCAGGTGAGGAAGCCAATGCCAATTTGATTGTAGATCCTACAACATTTGAAAGCCACCTGCAAGCCTTGCAAAATGCAGGCTATTATACACTTTCTCCCGAGGAAGCCTACAAGGTATTGACGGAAAACGTCTTACCTGAAGGAAAAAAAGTGATTTGGCTAACGTTTGATGATAGCCTTTGGGATTTTTATGACATTGCTTATCCACTTTTGAAAAAATACAATATGAAGGCAACCAATAATGTTATTACGGGTACTGTTGGAAATCAAGGAAATTTGACGCTTGATCAAATGAAGGAAATGAAAGCCAACAATATTTCTTTGCAGGGTCACACCGTTACTCATCCCGACTTAGAATATTCAAGCCTTGAAAACCAGACAGCTGAACTCCAAGATTCTAAGCAATACTTGGATAGTCAACTAGGTCAAGATACCATCGCAGTCGCTTATCCTGCCGGTCGCTACTCTTCCGATACTCTGACTATTGCAGAAAATAGCCACTACAAGCTCGGTGTTACAACCAATGAAGGACTTGCCTCTGCTGCTGACGGACTGCTTAGCCTCAACCGCGTCCGTATGCTTCCAGTTACAACGGCTGACATATTACTGCAAACTATCGCAGTGGAATAAAAAACAAAAACCGGCCCTAGAGCTGGTTTTGTTTTCTCCTTTCCGCCAATTCTCGCATTTTTTTATAGGTTTTCCCATTGCGAATGGTCAACTGGCGATAGTAGGTTTGCTTGATGAGCTCTTTAGGATAAGCTGTTTTGAGATAATTTGCTTCATCCACTTTACCCCAGAAAATGGCCTGTTTTCCTATATGGAGTTTTTCATTAAAAAGTGCATTTTCTCGAAGGAATCCGCTACTTCTTCCATAGACAATCCTTGCGTTAAAAAGAGAACATCCCGTCTCGCTAAATTCTCTTCCACCAGTCAGGTAGGACTTCCTCTAAAAACTGCTTAGTCGAAAGCAAGGAAATTGGCAAGGGAAAATCATAATTTTTTTCAAATAAATCTGTCAGTAGTTGCACAATATTTGCTTGGCTTTCCTGCGAGGAAAAAAGTAAATTTCCACTATTGATGTAGGACTCTACATTTGTAAAACCAAGTTCAGCCAATTCTTCCTTCAAAACAGCCATGGTCACCTTATGTTTTCCTCCCACATTGATCCCTCGAAGGTATAAGATATAATCCACTTTCAATCTCCTTACTTCAAGTGTCAAACATCCCTTCCCGTAAATAACCTGGGAATGTTTCAAGTTCTGCTCCCGTTTCCACTTCAATCACTGAAACAAATTCACGGTAGTCGTGCTCTTCTTCCCAATTACAAAATAAAGCTTATCACCTTGTTGATGAGAAAAACTAGCTTCCGTCACAAATTTGCGATATCCTGGCCAAAGGATTTCAAACAAATCTTCATGCAAAGCTTGTCTGGTTAGCATAATCGGGCTACCCGTCAATCTCAAATTATAGCAATCTTTTACAGAAGATAAAGGCAGTTCCACCATAATTTGGGCTTAAGATTTTTCAAAATCAAACTGGTAAATCTTAAGCTTGGAAAGCAAGAAATTCACCGCTAGTAAATAGCAAATGCCATCAATCATTTTAGGAGCACCAAAATACTGTCCTTTTTCCTTCTCCAAAGCAAGCAACTTGCGCCCACTAGGATAATGGACAAATATCAAGTTGTGTTCAGGTAAGGGCTGTCTGTCCTAATTGAAAAGCCTCTTTTGCTTCATAAAAATCGGCATTGCAATTATCCGCTGCCCAATACCAGTTTTCTGAACCTTGTAGGGCTTCCCGATAACGCCCATCGGTATCAATATGCTTCATCCTCATTCTTCTTTTAGAGCGTCAAACTTGGCCTTCATAGTTGGATTTTTACGGGTTAATTTTTTGACAGATACATCGTCCAGTTTGTTGTTGGCAAGGCGCAATTGATTTTCCGATGTGGTCAGGAACTTCTTGACCTCTTCCATACGCTTGATGGCTTTATCAATTTCATCAATGGCTTTACCAAAGTTGGTTGATGCAGAATTATAATTCTTAGCGAACGCTAATTTAAAAGCATTGAGTTCATCTTCAAAGTTGGTAATATCAATATTTTGTTCTCTGATCAGAGCCAGCTCCTGCTTGTAAGACAAGCTATTGAGCGCAGCATTTCGCAAAATCCCAATCAACTGAATGAAAAATTGAGGACGGATGACATACATCTTCTCGTATTCATGGCCGACGTCCACAATGCCTGTATTGAAATAGTCGCTATCCGCTTCTAGCATGGATACCAAAACCGCGTATTCACAGCCTTTTTCACGACGGTCCTTGTCCAACTCCTTGTAAAAGTCAGCATTTTTATGCTTTGTCTTGGTCGTATCAGCTTCATTTTTCATTTCAAACATAATGGAAATGAATTCTACGCCGTTTTCATCTGCCTCACGGAAGATGAAATCTCCCTTGGAACCGGAACCAGAAATGGTATTGTCTTTACCAAAACTGGCGCGTGGAAAGGCGTAGGCACGAACCTTATTGAACTCCGTTTCAGCATAGATTTCTAGACTTTCTCCAATGGCCTTAGTGGACTGTTGCGCCTTGAAGTTCTTGTAAAATTCGACCTGCTCATTTGCCGCCTTGAGCTGTACTTGGTAGTCGCTTTCCAAAGCCGTTAAGGCTAACTGACTCTCCTTTTCTTGCAGTATCAGCTGACTTTTGACAGCATCCCGTTCTTTTTCCAGATTTGTCAGTTCCTTCTGCAACTGATTTTGGTGCTCCAATTGCAATTTTTCAACTTGTGCAATGAGCGCCTGAACTTGCTGGTCTTTTTCAGCTAATTTGCTAGCCAATTCTTGCTCTGTTTCTTTAACGACTAACTCTTTTTCAGTCGAAAAATTGTCAATTTTTGCTTGCAAGGCGTGAATTTCAGCATCTTTCTTACTCAGACTTTCTTGTTGCTGATTTTTAGCTTTTTCTTCTACCAAAGCCACTTCACGCGCCAAGCGGTCATGAATTTCCTGCTCAAATTCAGCAGTACGCACCTGACTTAAGAGCTCACTATATTCTGTTTCATTGACTTGAAAAGCCGTCCCACAATGAGGGCATTTAATTTGGTTCATCTTCTTCCTCTTTCATAGCAATTTTCCTTATTATATCACATTCTCTGTAAGCCTTTCCTAATTTGTGCTATAATGTTCCTAGTGACTTTTAGGAGGAAAACATGATAAAACTATTAGCACTAGATATGGATGGTACTCTATTGGATGACCAAAAGAAACTATCCCCCAAAAATATTGAGGCGATTCATGCCGCAGTCGCTGCGGGTGTCAAGTTAGTTCTTTGTACAGGCCGCATTTTACCTGGCGTTAAACCTTATTTTGACCAACTGCAACTAGACGCTGAAAATGAATACGTCATTGTCAACAATGGTTGCTCGACCCATGAAACAAAAGACTGGAAACTGATTGATTGGGCTGAATTGTCAAAAGAAGACATCGAATTTCTAGCCCCATTTGCCAGAGAAAGCCAGACTCAATTAACGCTTTTTGATGAAGAAAATTACTATGTAGTTGATGAAGTCGCCAATGAATTCGTCAAAGCTGACACAGAGGTTGTCTTTTTAGACCCAGTCACCTTACCACTAGAAACTGCCCTTCATTTCGCTGGTCATCTCTTCCAAGGGATGTTTGTCGGAAGTCAAGCAGCCTGCGATGATTTCCAAGAACGCTATCAAAATGAGCTCTGCCTTCGTTTCAACGGTGTTCGTTCACAACCAACGATTTATGAAGTGCTACCGCAAAATGTTAGCAAAGCCTCTGCTCTCAAAAAACTAGCACAACAACTCAACATAGATCCAGCAGATATTATGGCCATTGGTGATGCCAACAATGATATCGAAATGCTGGAATTTGCTGGTGTGAGTGTTGCCATGGGAAATGCTGGTGACCATATTAAAGAAATAGCCGACCATATCACTGCTAGCAATAATGAAAATGGTGTCGCACAAGCTATTTATCACTACGTTTTAGAAAGTTAACCATAAGGAGAAAATACATGAAATACCCTACACTTTTGGACCGTTTCTTGGTCTATGTCAAAGAAAATACACGCTCTGACGAAAATTCAACAACAACTCCAAGTACACAAAATCAAGTGGAATTTGCTAAAAATATCCTCTTGCCTGAAATGGAACGCATCGGTTTGCAAGATGTTCACTACTTGCCAAATGGCTTCTGTATCGGGACACTTCCTGCCAACGACCCAAACTTGACACGCAAGATTGGCTTCATTTCCCACATGGATACAGCCGATTTCAACGCGGAAGGGGTCTCTCCACAAATCATTGAAAATTATGATGGAAATGCCATTACACTTGGCACATCTGGCTTTACCCTTGATCCTAAAGATTTCCCGCAACTGAAAAATTACCTTGGACAAACCTTGGTCACAACTGACGGAACAACTCTTCTTGGTTCTGACGACAAGTCTGGTATCGCTGAAATCATGACAGCAATCGAATACTTGGTAGCTCATCCAGAAATCAAGCACTGCGAAATTCGTGTCGGCTTTGGACCTGATGAAGAAATTGGTGTTGGAGCTGATCAGTTTGACGTAGAAGATTTCAATGTTGACTTTGCTTATACTGTTGACGGTGGCCCTCTTGGCGAACTCCAGTACGAAACCTTCAGTGCTGCTGCTGCAAAAATTGATTTCATCGGTCGCAATGTTCATCCTGGTTCTGCCAAAGACCAGATGATTAATGCCTTCCAAATGGCCATTGATTTCCACAATGCCTTGCCTGAAGAGGACCGTCCTGAAAAAACAGACGGCTACCAAGGATTTTTCCACCTGATGGACATGGCAGGCAGTGTCGATCAAGCATCTACCAGCTATATTATCCGTGATTTTGAAGAAGAAGACTTCAAGGCTCGTAAGCAAGTTATGTTGGATATTGCTGACAAGATGAACGCAAACTTTGACACCGACCGCGTTATTGTTCATCTCCATGACCAGTATTACAATATGAAAAAAGTCATTGAAAAAGACATGACACCAATCAATATTGCCAAAGAAGTTATGGAAAATCTGGATATCAAACCAATCATCGAACCAATTCGTGGTGGAACTGATGGTTCTAAAATTTCCTTCATGGGTATTCCAACTCCAAACCTCTTTGCAGGTGGCGAAAACATGCACGGCCGCTTCGAATTCGTTTCAGTTGAGACCATGGAAAAAGCTGTTGATGTCATTCTTGGTATTGTTTCTTATGAAAAATAGT
>NZ_JBINIY010000015.1:0-35352 GCF_043656315.1 Streptococcus hepaticus | reverse complement strand
TACAGAAAAGGTATCAATAATAGAGAGGCTTCTAGAGTATCCTAGATAGGAAATTAGATGAGTTTTCAATGTACGAATGAAGCAGTGAAAGCTGGCAGTGTTTGTTTTGGGACTGAGAAAAAAGTTCAGGGATATTCATGTGACCTATCAGGTTTGTAAATTTTGAGCTTAGCTATAGACAAAGTTTCAATTTTGATATATAATGTGTTTTATAAAACACATACAGGTGATGAGATGTTTTCAAATGAAAGACTAAAACAGAGACGAAAAGAAAAGGGCCATACCCAACAAGCTGTTGCAGAGCAGTTGGGGATTAACCGTGCTTCTTATACAAGTTGGGAATTGGGACGTGCGAAGCCTAACCAAGCTAATTTGGATAAGTTGGCAGCCATTCTAGAAGTGGAGCCTACATACTTTGAATCTAGCTATGCGATTGTAAGCAACTATTTACAACTTAGTGCTCAAAATCGCTTAAAAGCTGAGCTTTATGTTGAAGAATTGTTAGAAGCACAAGAAGCGGAGCAAAGAGCTGCCCAAATAGTGCCTCTTTTTGCAGTATCGGTATTGGAAAACATCCCTTTGTCTGCGGGGCATGGTGCTAGTTATTTTGATGACTATTCTCAAACGACAGTCTATGCAGAGCAAGAATATTATTACGATTTTGCCTGCTTTGTAGATGGTGAATCCATGCAGCCAGCCTTCCAAAATGGCGAAGTGGCCATGTTTAAAGAAAGTAGTTTTGACTATGACGGTGCAGTTTATGCGATTAGTTTGAATGGGTCTACCTACATTAAAAAAGTTTATCGCGAAGCTAACCGCTATAGAATAGAGTCTATTAATCCAGAATATCAAGATATGTATGCATATGAAGAAGATGAGTTTCAGATTGTCGGGAAGGTAATCGGACATTTTATGCCAATTGAACAGTAAATTTAGGACAGATTGAGGAGATGAGAGAATGTTTATGAGAAGTTATTTATCATATCAGGCATTGAGAGGTTTTAGAGATGTATTTGCGAAAAAAATGATTGATTTCTTTTCATCAGAAAAGATTGTGGCATCAACAGTTACTCTAGTAGAAGAAATCGTTGCTGATGAAATGCCACTTCAGATGAAATGGATGCTTCTACGTCAACTATATTTAGGTCAATTATTGGCAGATATTGAAGTATTTGATGGCTACCAGTATAAAACACATACAGGTTATGTTCGAGATGCATTTGCCAATGGCGTCGGGTTACAAACGACGGACTATTATTTAAACTTAGAAATTGATAAAATTCGTGCGATAAATCTTTCGCCACTTGCCTGGGAAGAATAAATTGGTATGGAGAGTGAAGATAGAAAAGGAAGTTACTTTCTATATTTCTAATTTTATAAAAGTTATTGCTTAGTGTAATTCATTTTAGTTGACCATTGTCACTAATTAATGTATTATAGGCGGATAATAAAAATGATGGAGAACACACATGGTTAAAGCACTCGAACTTTACTTAGTAACAAATAATAACGGATTAGAAGCGGTTGATTTCTACAAGGATGTTTTTAATGCAGAGGTAGTATCTTGTACAACTTTTGGTCAAGCAATTCCGAATACACCTGAGGAAAATAAAAATCTGGTTTTGAATGCTAATTTGAATATTGATGGCATTCGTTTGCAGTTATCAGACAACGGTTCAGAACATGCCTATGTTCAAGGAATGAATATGACAGCCTGTATTCAACTAGACAGTGTTGAAGAAGCTACAGCTATTTATGGCAAATTGGCACAAGATGCGCAGCGTATTGATTTAGAACTTGCAGAAACACCTTGGAGCCCTGCTTATGGTATTGTTGTGGATAAGTTTGGTATGACATGGCAAATCAATACGGATATTGTTGGTTTTGTCTCAGAAAATGTAACCTTCTAAGGAGAGAATATGTTTACAAAAGAAACAGGTATCATGCTCTATGTAGATGATGTTGCGGCTGAAAAATCATTTTGGACAGCTATTGGCTTTACCATTTTCAATGAATCTGAAATGATGGGCTATGAAACATTTGATATGAAGCCTCATGAAGATAGTACACTGACTTTTACGGTCTATGCTAATGAATTTATTCGACAAGTGTCTCCTGAAGTGATTGACATGAAACCAAGCGTTCTTTTTGAAAGTAATGATATTGAAGCCTTACAGGCTAAGGTTGCTGCGGTGACGGAAACAGCCAGTCCAGTGAATAAAGAACCTTTCCCTAACTTCAATTTTGCCAATCCAAGTGGTCACTACTTTGCTGTAAAAGGCGTTTAGTAACAGTTGAGCACCTTCCCAACTATAAGGGAGGTGTTTTTTAGGCTTGAAATCATTGTTTTTTCAAAAATACCTATACAGAGGAATTGTCAGTTAGGAGATTTTGGGCTATAATGAAATGTCTAGTATTGGGGGAAGAAATATGAAAGATACAATTAAAGTAAAGCCGACCTATGGCTTGGTGACAGCCATTGCCATGATTGTCGGGATTGTGATTGGTTCAGGGATTTATTTTAAAGTTGATGATATTCTAAATTTTGCTGGAGGAAATGTGTGGCTAGGAATGCTGGTCATTGCTCTTGGTGCGGTATCCATCGTTTTTGGGAGTTTATCTATCTCGGAGTTAGCCCTGCGTTCAGCAGCTAGTGGTGGGATTTTTTCTTACTATGAGCGCTATATTCATCCAGGTTTGGCAGCTTCATTGGGGATGTTTACAGCCTATGTCTATTTGCCGACAGTTGTCGCGGTGGTCACTTGGGTTGGAGCAAACTATACCTTGGGGAGCAATTCGAGCCTAGAAGCTCAGGTGGGACTTGGTTTTCTCTACCTAATCCTGTTAATCCTTGTAAACTTGTTTGGACGAGTGATTGCGGGTTATTTTCAATCTCTTTCTACTATGGTCAAGGTTGTTCCGCTAGTTTTGATTGCGGCAATCGGTCTATTTTGGACAGGAAAAGGTCCAAGCTTATCAGAAAATATTTCCCTTATTGAACCTCGTGATGTGGGGTGGGGCTGGTTATCTGGTCTAGTGCCACTGTATTTTGCCTATGATGGTTGGACAGTTGTTGCTAGTATTGCTCCTGAGATTAAGTCTGCGAAGAAGAATTTACCGCGTGCCTTGATGGCGGGTCCGTTTATTATTCTGGTTCTCTACCTCTTGTTCTTTTACGGGTTGAACCGTATCCTAGGTCCAAGTTTTATCATGTCGACTGGTAATACGGCGGTGACCTACGCGGCAAGTTACTTATTTGGAGATACCATCGGTCGTGCCTTGATGGTTATTGTTATTATTTCTGTTCTTGGAGTATCAAATGGAATGATGCTAGGGACGATGCGTTTGCCACAAGCTTTCGCTAGTCGAGGTTGGATTGGTTCAGAAAAATTTGCTCGAATCCATCCTAAGTATCAAGTTTCCATTGCAGCCAGTCTTTCAGTAGGTTTAGTAACCATGTTCTGGCTTGGAATTCATTATCTTGTTATGAAATTTAATGTACTTCCGGGAAGCGATATTAGTGAGATTACTATTGTCTTTAACAACACTAGCTTCATCTTTTTGTATTTGGTCGTGCTTGGTCTTTATCGCAAAGGAGAAGTGAAGCGGAAGTTGACAGGTCTAGTTGCTCCGATTTTAGCCATTATAGGGAGTTTGACTTTGCTTGTTGGAAGTTTGATGACAAACTTTGTAACAGTTTTAGGCTTCATGCTATTTTGTCTCTTGTTCTGCTTGGCAGCTTATGGGCTATACTTGAAAAATAAACAAAAATAAAGCATTTGCTCTAGGGCTCGTACCAGTTATGAAATTTAATGTACTTCCGGGAAGCGATATTAGTGAGATTACTATTGTCTTTAACAACACTAGCTTCATCTTTTTGTATTTGGTCGTGCTTGGTCTTTATCGCAAAGGAGAAGTGAAGCGGAAGTTGACAGGTCTAGTTGCTCCGATTTTAGCCATTATAGGGAGTTTGACTTTGCTTGTTGGAAGTTTGATGACAAACTTTGTAACAGTTTTAGGCTTCATGCTATTTTGTCTCTTGTTCTGCTTGGCAGCTTATGGGCTATACTTGAAAAATAAACAAAAATAAAGCATTTGCTCTAGGGCTCGTACCAGTATAAAAGACTTTTGAAATGTTGATTTGATAGTATTTCAAGAGTCTTTTTTATTTTCTATGGAAAAAAAGAAAAAACTGAAGAGAGCGGAAAATCACTTTCTTCAGTCTGAGTACATCATTACCATCCGCTAGTCCAATCATCTGTACTTGATGAAATGGAGATAGAATTGGTTTGGATATGGGGTTCGATTTGTGACTTCAACTCTTGCAATTGCTGGTAAACTTCCTGTAGATTCTCGGTTTCATTTTTGGATTTAGTTTCCAAGTCATCTGCCTTATTTAAAAGTTGGACCTTTAGGCTAACAGGGGTGGTCTCTATATTGCGTCGGTTTGTATTGATGAAATCAATAATTGCCTGAATCTGTTTTTTTAACTCATCTGTAGGGATGTCAGATGTAGTAGTTATTGGGGTTTCATTGGTCTCTGGCAGCACTTCAGAAATAACGGGCTGGGTACTGATTTTATGTTTAAATTCTTGCGCCCGTGCTAAAAGAGCATTTTTGTCAGAAGTTGTTGCATGTAAGATGCCTTTCAATTCTTCTAACTCGGATTGTAGTCCTGTTTTTGCCGCTCCTTCTGGTAGAGTTGCGATAATTTCTTGGGCTTGGGCTAAGAGTTCTGTGATTCGTCCAGATAGTTGATGTTGCTTGTCTTCAAATTGTCGGTAAGCGTCTTTGACTTTTTGCTTGAGGGTTTCTAAACTTTGTAAGCTACTTGTCTCTGTTTTCAAAACATTTTGAATAGCCAGTTTGAGTTCGGCTGGTAGTCGCTGATCATCTTGATTGGCAAGGAGATAGTGACGAAGATTCTCGACTTGTTTTTGGCCACTTGTAGAGGTGCTTGGTTGCAGATTGTTCAACTCATTTTGAATTGCTTTTAAATCTGAAATAGTTTTAGCATCATAAACCTTGTTGAGTAAGGCGACACGTTTGAGAAGATTCTTGTCTTCACTGAGAGCTAATACAGCAGTTCGGATTTCTTCTTTTGCGGCTTCGAAATTGCTAGTATCGTCCAGGGGTGTTGGTTGTGTAGCAGGTTGGTCAAGATTCAGTTTGTAATCCTTAGCAAATTGTACAAGCGCTTGTTTGAGGAACGCAGGTGATTCTTGTCGGTAGCCAATACTTTCTTTCAATGTCTGTAATTTTGCGGAGGCTTGAGCATATTGGTCGTGTGAGGTTGACAGACTCGCTTGAACTTTTCGGAAGAAAGTGTCTACTTCAGTCCAGGTGATGCTGGTATCAACAGGCTCAATGTGTTCAGCTGGTGCTGCGCCTAATTGGATATATTTTTTATCAAAATCATCCAAAATTTTCAAATATCCTTCTGTCGAATTAGTAGCCCAGTCTAAGCCTTTTTGGAAATCCAATAGGGCTGTTTTAATACGTCGCAGCTGTTTCGGTTGCTGTTGGAAATTTTTCTCAGCTGACAGAATGAGTGCCTGGACCTTATTTTTGATCAGTTGTCGGTCCAGAGGTCCGGGGATATAGCTACCATCAAGAGCTGGGATTTTGTGTTTTACATATTCGCGCCAACCTGGACTTTTAATCTTGTATGTATGGCTATGGTCTCCGTGAGGAACGGTCATTGTTCCATCTTCAATGACGATGCTAGCTGGATCAACTTGCATGCTTTTGGCTAAATTGGTTAATTCAGCTTCAAAGTCAGCTTCAGGATCGTCACTGATGTTAGGAATTACAATATCCGCAATAGCCATTTCATGTGTATGGTTTTCATGAGGCCAAATCAAACTCTCTCCCTGAACTTGAATAGTTGCTGGATCAATACCGTAGAGTTGGGAAATGTAGTTGATTTTATCTTGCACCTCCCTTGGGATTTCTGGGTGCGAAATGGGGTGTGGATTGGTAGAAATCGGCTTGGGAGTCGGTTGAGTTGGTTGATGTGGGCTGTTGGAATGGCCGTGATTTAAGTCAGCCGCTACGCTAGCAGCAGTTGGGAAGTGCCCGACAACCACAGATGAAATCAAGAGGGCATGACGGTGGGTGCCGTGTGGATAGGTGAAATAGTCACCGGCAACCTTGATTTCTGAAAGGGGCAGTTTATACATTTTTGCCATGTAAGCTCGTTTTGCTTCTAAGTCATTCTTCAAAGAAGCGGGACTATTTCGATTGATTTGATTAGAATTGTTTGGTTGGTTTACAACTGGTACTTGTTTTCCTTTTTGCTCCCAAAAAGCTTGCGCAGCAGTGCGTGCGCTGTCAGAAAGATCAGACTTGGGGATGTAATGCAAGTGGGTTTGGTGACGAACAACAAATGCATCTCCTAAATCATCAATGACATCACTAGGGTGGAAAGTGTAGCCGTCATCTGTTTTATAAGCCTTAGAAACAGATGAGTGACCAGTTTTCCCTTGTCTTTGTTTTTGAATTTCTTGCTGGCTACGAATCTGAGTTTTTTCACTAGCAGAGTCCAGATAGACAAAATAGTGGCCGTTTACTTTGATAATATAGCCATCCTTGATCTGGCTGACAATATGCTTCGTATCGAATTGATAGTGAGGGTCCTTCATGAGAAGTTCTTCACTGAAAAGCGCGTCAAAGGGGACCTTGCCATTGTAGTAGTGGAAATGATCGCCGTGAGAAGTTACATAGCCATCGTCTGTAATCTTTACAACGATTTGTTCAGCGGCAATTCCTTCCTCTTTAGCATCCTTTTCAGAAGTAGAGATTGAAAGGTTGCTTGGTTTGGTTGCTGAGGAGGCTGTTTCTTTGGAAATATAGTCAACAGAGTAATGAGATGCACGATTTTTTTCATGTTGAATTCCCGTTTGATAAGCAAGGCTTGAACTACCGACAAGAGCGGTAAGGACAAGAGAGCTATAGAGTATGTGTTTTCGTTTCATGATTTCTCCTTTGTAAATTAACTGGTTAATAAAAAGCAGAATCTATTTTACCAGTTAAGTAAAAAAGAGTCAACATAAAAACACTTGACTGGTTAACTATTTTAAGGTAAACTATTGCTTACTAAATAAATTGGAGGTTATAATGGCAGAAAGATTAGATTTATCAAGTGCATATCGGAAGTTGAAGAGTCCAAATATTAAGACACGCAAGCGTGCTTTGGCGGTGATTCATGCACACAAGCGCCAAAAAGGGAAATAAGAGTAGGGAAACCTACTTTTATTTTTTTGATGAAATTGTTAGAAAATTTTGGATTTTTCTTGAAAAAGTCTATAAAATATGAGAAAATAATGACATAAATTTTCAAGGAGTGGTGAGATGAGAGAAGATATTCGGCTAAATGATTGTGCGCGTGCCTTGTCTGCTGAGTTGATTGCGGTATTGGAGACTGTTTTTGATCCAGAAATTGAGTTGGATATTTACAATTTGGGGCTTGTTTATGAGATTACAGTTGATGAGGCGGAGCACTGCCGATTGGTCATGACCTTTACCGATACGGGTTGCTCTTGTTCTGAAACCATGCCGGTTGAATTGGTGGAGAAATTAACTAAAATAGAGGGTATTCGCTCAGCAAATATTGAAATTGTCTGGTCACCAGCTTGGAAGATGACTCGGATTAGTCGATTGGGGCGAATTACCTTAGGCATCAGTCCACGATGAACTTGGGGAAAAACTCAAGTTTTTAAATGTTTATAGATAACAGCTTAATGCAGTGGTTGAATTGTTTGCTTATACCAAGTTTCACCATTGATCAGTTCTACCGAAAAAAATAAAAGAGCTCAATGGAGCTCTTAGATTGAAGAGGTTGTCTTTGCAATCTCTTTTTTTCTTTTATTTTTTGCCGCTACGGTCCATATTCCAGAAGTCTGTGACCGCCCCTTTGGAGGCTGATGATACTGTATGGGCGTATTTTCCAAGGACACCGCGGCTGTAAAGTGGTGGCAATTCTGTTTCTTCTTTACGGCGAGCAATTTCGTCATCAGAAACATGCATGGTAATTTCTTTGGTATCTTGGTCAACTGTGACCAAATCACCTGTATGAAGGTAGGCAATTGGGCCACCATCTTGAGCTTCAGGGGCAATATGGCCGACAACCAAACCGTAGGTACCGCCTGAGAAGCGACCGTCTGTTAGAAGAGCAACCTTATCTCCCTGTCCCTTACCAACAATCATTGATGATAATGATAACATTTCTGGCATTCCAGGGCCGCCTTTGGGTCCAACGAAACGAACAACGACTACATCGCCATCAACGATTTCGTCAGATAACACGGCCTCAATAGCTTCTTCTTCCGAATCAAAAACCTTAGCAGGTCCTGTAATATTACGAACCTTAACCCCTGAAACCTTAGCAACTGCACCTTCTGGCGCCAAATTTCCTTTAAGGATAATCAATGGACCATCGGCACGTTTTGGATTTTCAAGTGGCATGATGACTTTTTGACCTGGTGTCAAGCCGGCAAAAGCTTTCAAGTTTTCAGCGACTGTCTTACCAGTACATGTCATACGGTCGCCGTGGAGGAAGCCATTAGCCAACAAGTATTTCATCACTGCTGGCACACCACCGACATTATAAAGGTCTTGGAAAACATACTTACCTGATGGTTTCAAGTCAGCCAAATGAGGCACGCGCTCTTGGAAATCATTGAAATCTTCAAGAGTCAAGTCAACATTGGCAGCATGAGCAATAGCAAGTAAGTGAAGAGTAGCGTTAGTTGAACCACCCAAGGCCATTGTCACTGTAATAGCATCTTCAAAGGCTTCACGTGTCAAAATGTCAGATGGTTTGAGACCTAATTCCAACATTTTAACAACTGCACGACCAGCTTCTTCAATATCAGCTTTTTTCTCTGCAGACTCAGCCGGATGTGATGATGAACCTGGCAAACTCATACCTAGCACTTCAATAGCAGTTGCCATGGTATTAGCTGTGTACATACCACCGCAACCACCAGGGCCAGGGCAGGCATTACATTCGATACGGCGAAGCTCTTCTTCTGTAATATCTCCGTTATTCCAATGGCCGATTCCCTCAAAAACGGATACCAAGTCAATATCTTTTCCATCAAGATTCCCTGGAGCAATAGTTCCACCGTAGGCAAAGATGGCAGGAATATCCATGTTAGCAATAGCAATCATGGAGCCAGGCATGTTCTTGTCACAGCCACCGATAGCTACGAAAGCATCGACATTATGACCAGACATGGCAACTTCAATAGAATCCGCAATAATATCACGAGATGTCAATGAAAAGCGCATGCCAGGTGTTCCCATGGCAATCCCATCGGCAACCGTAATCGTTCCAAATTGAACTGGCCAAGCGCCAGCTGATCTAACACCTTCCTTGGTCAATTTTCCAAAGTCATGAAGGTGAATGTTACAAGGGGTATTTTCAGCCCAAGTTGAGATGATCCCGACAATAGGCGTTTCGAAGTCTTTATCCATCATCCCAGTCGCACGAAGCATGGCTCGGTTAGGTGATTTTACCTTACTATCATAAATGCTGGAGCGATGCCGTAGATTTTTTAACGTTTCGTTTTCTGTCATAATGATTCCCTTTCTAAATAGGTAATGGAAATTCTTATTGTATATTATAGCATAAAAATTTTACTGTGCAGGTAAAATGATTGAATAATTTGCAATTTCTGAAAATTCAGACCAATACTCGATAAAAAACAGATTGCTGATCAATCTGTTTAATATATTAGTCTTTTACGAGAAGGATTTTCCAATAATAATAGCATAGAAAGAGGTAGCAAGCATTCAGAAATGCAATATGGAGTGAAAGCGGGATATCGAAACTAGTCAAGGGAGAATTCCATAAGAAATGGAAGAGGATGGTTGCGAAAATTCCAATGGCCCCCCATTTTTTCTGTCGCTGATGACAAAGAAGGAGGCAGAAGCTAGCCGTGACAAGGGCTGTCATCAGCCAGTGGGATGTTAGGCTTCCTGAAATACGTAAGAAGACATCGGAAACGGCCATTGTTGGCGTTTCGATAACAGAATGTAAAACATAGCTAATATCTTCGCTGATTTGAAAACCTAGTCCGACACCAGCACCAATCAGAAAGGCTTGTCTTGGTTTCCAGGTTTTAAGGAAAAATAGAACAAAGACAGCAGCGAGTAACTTGAGGAATTCTTCTGTAAATGGTGCAGTCATTGCAGTTTCCCAAAGAGAGAAGGTGTCCTTGTCTAAGAAAGATTTCCATAAATTCCCTAGCCATTGATTGGCCAAAGCAGCGCTCCAACCTGAAATAAAAAATCCAGAGAAGATAGCTAGGGCGAGTTGATGTTTTTTGAGGTTGTACTCGGAATAGCACCAGCGGAGGACTAAAAGTAGGGGGATGATGTAGAGAAGAAGAATGGCGACGCCATTTCCAAAAAGGATATACTCCTTATTGCTGAGATCCCCATTTGACAATGCTGCTAATTCAAATTCAAAACCAAGGCTAATAAAGAATAAATATATAAAACACACAATATAAGATTTTCTTTTCATGACACTATTATATCACGATTTGAAGAGGTCTTCATATTGGATTGAAGTGGATATTAAGCGAGAAAGTAATAGAAATCAACACCTGTAAATTATAGGACCTAAAACAAAATGGTGAAATAAATAGGTAACCGGGTTTATCAAAGTGAAAATAGCGATACTTATATAATAGAGTAAAAGTTTTTTCTGTTTAGAAATAATTCTACATTCTAAAAGATTTTTTAAGATAAAAGTAAAAAACAATTCCTCGAAAAAGGCTTAAATTAGCTTTTAATGAAAGAAATAAGAGAAAATAAAAAAACAAAAACTGAATTTTCAGAAAATTGCGTTGACATTTTTTTTAATTATGATATGATAAGAGTTACATAAAAAAACAATGTAGATATTTACTCATATTTTTAGAGTGTATAAGTTGAGTGGATGGTTGAAGGGAGGAATGTTGTTGGAGAAGATACAATTAGAACAAGCTCGTTCGGGTTCTTATTTGGTACTAGATACCTTGAAGAAGTTAGGTGTCGATACCATTTTTGGTTATCCTGGTGGTGCAGTTTTACCTATATATGATGAAATTTTTAGATTTAAGGGTATCCGACATATTCTTTCCCGTCACGAACAAGGTTCTGTGCATGAGGCAGAGGGTTATGCCAAGTCAACTGGAAAATTAGGAGTCGCCCTAGTGACCAGTGGTCCCGGAGCGACCAATGCCATTACAGGAATTGCAGATGCTCTTGGAGACAGTGTTCCACTTTTAGTCTTTACAGGGCAAGTGGCTCGCCGAGGAATTGGAAAGGATGCTTTTCAAGAGGCTGATATTATTGGTGTGACCATGCCGGTTACCAAGTACAATTACCAAATTCGCGATACAGCTGATATCCCGAGAATTGTAACTGAAGCTGTTCACATCGCAACAACTGGTCGTCCAGGTCCAGTTGTCATTGACTTACCAAAAGATGTGCAGGAGGCCTTGGTGGAAGCATACAATGATTCGACTCTTCATTTGCCAAGCTACCAGCCGACATTGGAGCCAAATGGCTTACAGGTGAAGAAGATTTTGAGCCAGTTGAGTCAAGCCAAGAAGCCTGTTATACTAGCGGGTGGTGGTGTCAATTACGCAGATGCCAATAACGAATTGATTGCTTTTGCAGAACGTTACCAAATCCCTGTTGTATCCACCTTGCTTGGTCTGGGCGCGATGCCAATTGAACATTCTCTTTCTTTAGGGATGGGAGGCATGCATGGTTCTTACGCATCCAATATGGCCTTGACCGAGGCAGATTACATCATTAATATCGGTGCTCGCTTCGATGACCGCTTGACTGGCAATGTGGATACCTTTGCGAAAAATGCAACGGTTGCCCATATCGATATTGACCCAGCTGAGATTGGGAAAGTAGTAGCGACAGCTATTCCGGTTGTGGGTGATGCCAAGAAAACGCTAGAAGCTCTTTTAAAAGCAGACACAGTAGCAACAGACTATGCGGACTGGACGAGCCATGTTTTGGAAAACAAGGCACGTGCACCATTTGGCTATGATGAGGATGAAAACTTTATCAAGCCACAAGAAGCGATTCAGATAATTGGTCAATTAACAAGTGGAGATGCCATTGTTGTAACAGATGTTGGCCAGCACCAAATGTGGTCAGCCCAATTTTATCCTTTCAAACATGCTCGCCAGCTGGTCACATCCGGTGGTATGGGAACCATGGGATTCGGTATCCCCGCGGCAATCGGTGCCAAACTAGCCAATCCAGACCGTGAGGTTGTCCTCTTTGTGGGCGACGGTGGTTTTCAAATGACCAATCAAGAGTTGGCTATTCTAAACGGTTATGGTGTTCCGATTAAGGTAATCTTACTGAACAATCATTCTTTAGGAATGGTGCGTCAGTGGCAGGAAGCATTCTACGATGAGCGTCGCAGCCAGTCTACTTTTGATGATGAGCCCAATTTCCAACTTTTGGCAGAAGCCTACAAGATTGCCCATTATCAATTTAGCAATCCAGCGACATTGGCAGAGGATTTGCAGGTCATCAAGGAAAATAAACCCATGTTGATTGAGCTTCATATTTCCAATAAAGAGCACGTTTTACCAATGGTGCCAGCTGGCAAATCCAATCACGAAATGTTGGGGGTGAAGTTCAATGCGTAGAATGTTAACAGCCAAATTGAGAAATTCATCTGGTGTCCTTAACCGCTTTACTGGCGTCCTATCGCG
The DNA here is from genome assembly GCF_043656315.1 of Streptococcus hepaticus. Classification (NCBI taxonomy): domain Bacteria; kingdom Bacillati; phylum Bacillota; class Bacilli; order Lactobacillales; family Streptococcaceae; genus Streptococcus; species Streptococcus hepaticus. Next base: position 22,609 of record NZ_JBINIY010000015.1, on the reverse strand, counting down.
CCGTCAGATTAACATTGAGTCTATCTCAGTTGGTCCGACAGAAGTGGAAGGAATTTCCCGCGTAACCGTTATTGTAGATGTACAGACCATGGATGAGGTGGAGCAAATTATCAAACAGCTCAACCGTCAAATTGACGTGGTACGAGTGCGCGACATTACAGATATCCCTCACTTAGAACGCGAAGTTCTTTTGGTAAAAATTTCAAGCCCTGCTCAGAAACGGGCAGAGATTTTGGCTATTATCCAGCCCTTCCGTGCCAGTGTCGTTGATGTGGCCCCTAACTCCATTACCATTCAAATGACAGGGGACAGCGATAAAATTGAAGCTCTCCTCCGCGTTATTCAGCCTTATGGCATTAAAAATATCGCTCGTACTGGAGCAACAGGTTTCAGTCGTGACTAGTTTACAAACAGCAAATAAATAATAGAAAAGAGAATCTTATGGCAGTAGAAATGCAATACGAAGCAGATGTAAAAGTAGCAGCGCTTGACGGCAAACGTATCGCCGTTATTGGATATGGTTCACAAGGTCACGCTCATGCACAGAACTTGCGGGATACAGGCCACGATGTCATCATTGGTGTCCGTGCTGGTAGGTCATTTGATAAGGCCAAAGAAGATGGTTTTGAAACCTTTGAAGTAGCAGAAGCAGCAAAACAAGCAGATGTGATTATGGTCTTGGCGCCAGATGAAATCCAGGCAGATCTTTATAATGAAGAAATTGCTCCAAACTTGGAAGCTGGAAATGCTCTTGGCTTCGCTCATGGTTTCAACGTTCACTTTGAATTCATCAAGGTTCCAGCGGCTGTAGATGTCTTCATGTGTGCACCAAAAGGTCCAGGTCACTTGGTTCGTCGTACTTTTGAAGAAGGTTTTGGTGTCCCAGCCCTCTACGCTGTTTACCAAGATGCCACTGGCAATGCAAAAGATATTGCTATGGACTGGTCTAAAGGGGTTGGTTCAGCTCGTGTCGGTCTTCTTGAAACAACTTTCAAAGAAGAAACAGAAGAAGATTTGTTTGGGGAACAAGTAGTGCTCTGTGGTGGTTTGACTGCTCTTATGGAAGCTGGTTTTGAAGTATTGACGGAAGCAGGTTACGCTCCAGAATTGGCTTACTTCGAAGTACTTCATGAAATGAAACTCATAGTTGACTTGATTTACGAAGGTGGTTTCAAGAAAATGCGCCAGTCTATCTCAAACACTGCCGAGTTTGGTGACTATGTGTCAGGTCCGCGCGTGATTACGGAGCAAGTCAAAGAAAATATGAAAGCCGTTCTTGCAGATATCCAAACAGGTAAATTTGCCAATGACTTTGTTAATGATTACAAAGCAGGCCGTCCACGTATGGAAGCCTATCGTAAAGACGCAGCAGAACTGGAAATTGAAAAAGTCGGTGCAGAGCTTCGTAAGGCAATGCCATTTGTCGGTAAAAACGATGATGATGCCTTCAAAATCTATAACTAATAGAAGACAGGAAGGGAGGTTCATACCTCCTTGTTTTCGTTGAAAAAATATTTTCAAAAAGGTCTAGACTTTTCTAAAAAAATGATTATAATTAGATATTAAAATAGAGAGAAGGAAGAAATGATTTCAGCAAAAAATATCGAGCAAGCCTACCAAGTGCTCAAAGATGTGGTCGTTGAAACTTCACTGGTTTTTGACCCCTATTTGTCAGAAAAATATGCCGCTAACATCTATGTGAAGCGAGAAAATGAACAAAGAGTTCGTTCCTTCAAGATTCGTGGCGCCTACTACGCCATTCACCAATTAACCCAAGAGGAAAAAGAACGTGGAGTCGTTTGTGCATCTGCGGGAAACCATGCTCAAGGTGTTGCTTATACTTGTAATGAAATGAAAATATCGGCAACTATTTTCATGCCTATTACAACTCCGCAGCAGAAAATTGGGCAGGTAAAATTCTTTGGTGGTCAGTATGCAACCATTAAGCTAGTCGGAGATACCTTCGATGAGTCTGCACAAGCAGCTATGGACTACACTGCGTCAGAAGGTAAAACATTTATCAATCCCTTTGATGATGTCAATGTTCAGGCTGGACAAGGGACGGTCGCTTATGAACTATTGGAACAAGCGGCTCGACTAGACGTTGCTTTTGATCAAGTTCTCATTCCTGTTGGTGGTGGCGGTTTGATTGCGGGTATGTCAACCTATCTAAAGGCTAAGGCGCCAGAAATTAAGATTGTTGGTGTAGAAGCCAATGGTGCTCGTTCTATGAAGGCGGCCTTTGACAAAGGACATCCTGTTACATTGGATCGTATTGACAAATTTGCGGATGGTATTGCTGTTCAAAAAGTTGGTTCTTCAACGTATGAAGCAGCTCGTCAGCATGTGGATCAATTGATTGGTGTGGACGAAGGTTGGATTTCAGAGACCATTATTGACTTGTATTCAAAACAAGGCATTGTGGCAGAACCAGCTGGTGCAGCTGCGATTGCAGCACTTGATACCATTAAGGACCAGATTGCAGGCAAAACCATTTGTTGTGTGATTTCAGGTGGCAATAATGATATCAATCGTATGCCAGAGATGGAAGAGCGGTCACTCATCTATGCGGGTCTGAAACACTACTTTGTTGTTAATTTTCCGCAACGTCCAGGAGCTCTTCGTGAGTTTGTAAATGATATTTTGGGACCTAATGATGACATTACTCGTTTTGAGTACATCAAACGGGCCAATAAAGGAACGGGACCAGTTCTCATAGGGATTACCCTAGGGGACAAGGGAGACTATCCTTCCTTTCGTCAGCGTCTGCAAACATTCGATCCTAACTACATCAATCTCCATGAGAATGATTCTCTCTATAAAATGTTGGTTTAATCCAGAGTGGTATGAAAAAGAAAGGAGTTTATCATGCTTGGATTGTTTTTCACTATTTTTATCTTGTTGGTCATTATCTTTTTGGTTTTGTCCGGTCTTTACGTTGTTAAACAACAAACGGTTGCTATCGTGGAGCGTTTTGGGAAATACCAACGTACCTCTACTTCGGGGATCAACTTCAAAATTCCATTTGGTGTGGATGTCATTGCTGCCCGCATTCAACTCCGTGTGCTTCAAAGTGAGATCATCGTTGAAACAAAAACACAAGATAATGTTTTTGTGACTATGAATGTTGCAACCCAGTATCGTGTCAATGAACAAAATGTAACGGATGCTTACTATAAACTCATGCACCCAGAAGCACAAATCAAATCTTACATTGAAGATGCTCTCCGCTCTTCTGTACCAAAATTAACCTTGGATGAACTTTTTGAAAAGAAAGATGAAATCGCGCTCGAAGTTCAAAAACAAGTAGCCGAAGAAATGTCAACTTACGGTTACCTCATTGTGAAGACCTTGATTACTAAGGTGGAACCAGATGCGGAAGTTAAACAGTCCATGAATGAAATCAATGCCGCTCAACGCAAACGTGTGGCAGCTCAAGAATTGGCTGAAGCAGATAAAATCAAAATCGTTACAGCAGCCGAAGCGGAAGCTGAAAAAGATCGCCTTCATGGTGTTGGTATTGCTCAACAACGTAAGGCGATTGTGGATGGCTTGGCTGACTCTATCCAAGAGATTAAAAGTGCTAATGTGGGTATGACAGAAGAGCAAATCATGGCCATTCTCTTGACCAACCAATATTTGGATACGCTTAATACCTTTGCTAGTCAAGGCAATCAAACCCTTTTCTTGCCAAATACACCGAACGGAATTGAGGATATCAGAAGCCAAATGTTGTCTGCCTTAAAAGCCCATAAAGAGTGATAATTTTTCTTCTAATTTTTCAGTCATTTCACAGAAATCTTATAAAAGAATGTGAAAAATCCTAACATTTTCCTAAAATGTGCTTGACAAAGCAAACAAACTGTATTATAATTCTAACAGTTAACTAACAAAGGAAAGGGGTTTCTAATGACTAGTTACGAAAAAGTTGCTGCAGTTGTCGGTTGGGTCCGTGATAAAAAGATTACTGGATACCGAATCAGCAAGGAGACAAACGCTCGCGAGATGTCTGTAATTGCATTGGCTCAAGGTCGTGCAAAAATTGATAACATTTCGTTTGCGACAGCGCTTGGGTTAATTGATTTTTATGATAAAAACCATAAAAAATTTGAAAATTAATCGCGTTAAAACCAGCTCAAAGAGCTGGTTTTTTGCATGTCTTATTTTCACAAACAAAAGCCCAATCCAAGACTGGATTGGGAAACTGCTTATTTTAAGAATCGTTTTAAGAATTCACGCGTGCGTTCTTCTTGCGGATTTTCGAAGAGTTGCTCAGGTGTTCCTTGCTCAGCGATGAGCCCTTTATCCATGAAGATGACATGATCAGAAACTTCTTTAGCAAATTCCATTTCGTGGGTCACAATAATCATGGTTAGACCTGATTTGGCAAGATCTTGCATGGTTTTAAGAACTTCACCGACCATTTCTGGGTCCAAAGCCGAAGTTGGTTCGTCAAAGAGCATGGCTTCAGGATTAACAGAGAGGGCGCGTGCGATCGCAACCCGTTGTTTTTGCCCACCAGAAAGCTGTTTTGGTTTGGCTTTCCAGTATTGTTCTGTCATACCTACGCGGATCAAGTTTTCTTTGGCGATTTTCTCAGCTTCCTCACGGTTTCGTTTGAGAACAGTTGTCTGAGGAACAACGGCGTTTTCAAGGACATTCAGATTTTCAAAGAGATTGAATGATTGGAAAACCATACCTAATTTTTCACGATAGGTATTGAGATTGTAGCCCTTTTCTAGAACGTTTTGCCCGTGGAAAAGAATCTCACCTCCACTTGGCTCTTCCAAAAGGTTGATAGAGCGTAGGAAGGTTGACTTACCAGAACCGGAAGAACCGATAATGGAAATCACTTGTCCCGGCTTAACAGTCAGTGAAATATCTTTTAGGACTTCGTTCTGACCGTAGGATTTTTTCAGGTGTTTGATTTCTAAGATTGGATTAGACATGAGGGACCTCCTCTACCTGCATTTGATTAGCGCCAGTTGTGTAGGTATCTGAATCGAAGCGTTTTTCGATGTAGCGCAGGATACGAGTAACCGTAAAGGTCAGTACAAAGTAGATGATGGCAATGACGGTAAAGGTTTGGAAGTATTGATAGGTTTGAGTTGCGACAGTATTTCCTGAGAAGTAGAGTTCGACAACAGAGATAACGTTCAATACAGATGTATCCTTGATATTAATGACAAATTCATTACCTGTTGCTGGCAAGATATTACGAACAACTTGGGGTAAGACGATTTTTTTCATGGTTTGACCGTGGGTAAATCCAAGAGCAGTAGCTGCTTCAAATTGTCCCTTGTCAACGGCGAAGATACCACCACGAACAATTTCACTCATGTAAGCACCAGTGTTGATAGAAACGATGAAAATAGCAGCTAGGGTACGGTCGATATTTAGACCGAATGCTTGTGCAGTACCGTAGTAGATGACCATGGATTGTACAATCATCGGAGTACCACGGAAAATTTCAATATAGACGTTAATGAGCCAGCTGACCAATTTTTGTACTGCGGCGAGAGCCTTGTTAGCAGTTTTTGGTGCGGTGCGGAAAACGCCAATGAGGAGACCGATAATCGTTCCTACAACTGTTCCGATGATAGAGATGAGCAAGGTCATACCTGTACCACGGAGCAATTGTTGCCAGTTGTTTTGGAAGATTGAGAGTACTTGCTGGAAGAAATTTGGTTGTTCAGTATCTGTATCATTGCTGGCAGGTTGGCTAGCAATCATTTTGTCCATGAGTTTGATTTGTTCATCGTGAGAAATCGTTGTAAGGACTTGGTTGACTTGATTAATAAGTGTGTCGTCTTTGCGCATGCCGACGGCGATATTGGTGTCAGATTCGCTAGTTGCAAAACCTTCTGTCAGTTCCACCATTTTTAGTTTTGGATTGGCATTTTGAGCAGAAGTAGCATCTGGGCGTTCAGATACATAAGCATCAATGATGCCAGATTCAACGGCTTGACGAAGTTGGTTGAAGTCACCCATAGCAACTTCTTTTTTCACGCCTTTCATTTGGTCAATAAGGTCGTAAAGGTAGACTCCCTGTTGGGCAGTGATTTTTGCCCCAGAAAAATCATTGATACTGCTTACTTTAGCATAAGCTCCATCAGCTTTGACCACTAGAGTCGGTTCAGAAATGTAGTAAGCATCAGAGAAGGCGATTTCTTTTTTACGCTCTTCGGTCGGGCTCATGCCAGCGATAATCATGTCAATCTTGCCAGAAGTAAGTGCAGGCACCAGTCCTTCCCACTTTGTTTTGACGACTAGGACTTCTTTACCCATTTCTTTGGCGATTTTTTTAGCAACTTGGACATCATATCCGTTGGCATATTGATTGGTTCCTTCAATTTTTACTGCACCATTACTATCATCATCTTGGGTCCAGTTGAAAGGCGCGTAGGCCGCCTCCATTCCAACACGGAGATAATCATCGGCGGAAACAGTCCTGCCGATGGTGAGCAGCGCAAGGCAAGCAAGCAGCACTGCTAAAACTTTATTTCTCATAGTAAACTCCTTATGTATAATTATGACTTTCTTCTTATTATATTAAAAATTCAGAAAACTTTCAATGCTTGGGTTTGAAGACTTTCTTTCAAATAAAATGTGTTATAATAATCCAAATAGGAGGTTTCAGATGTTAATAGAACTGTTAAAGGCCATTTTCTTTGGGATTGTTGAAGGAATTACGGAGTGGCTACCAATCTCTAGTACAGGTCACTTGATTTTGGTGCAAGAATTTGTCAATTTTAAGTCTGCAAGCGCAGGTTTTGTTTCAATGTTCAATGTTGTGGTCCAGTTGGGGGCTATCTTGGCAGTTATGGTGATTTACTTCGATCGCCTTAATCCATTCCAAACTGGTAAAACAGCTAAAGAAATCCAGTTAACTTGGCAATTATGGGCCAAGGTCATCTTAGCAGCTTTGCCCGCAGCGGTGTTAGGTTTCCTACTTGATGACTGGTTAGACACTCATTTATTTAATTTCTTTATTGTATCACTGACCTTGATTATCTATGGGGTGGCATTCATCTACGTTGAAAAGCGCAATGAAACAATTGCTCCACAAGTAGTTTCTCTCCATCGTTTGTCCTATAAAACAGCTCTCTACATTGGACTCTTTCAAGTTTTGGCCTTGATTCCAGGGACTAGTCGGTCTGGTGCGACTATTTTGGGAGGTATCTTGCTGGGGACGAGTCGTCAAGTGGCGACAGAGTTTACCTTCTTCCTCGGTATTCCCATCATGTTTGGTGCCAGTCTCCTGAAATTAGTGAAATTATTAGTGAAAGGTGTAGCAGTGACAGGTGGCCAATGGTTCCTACTCTTGGTCGCAATGGTAACAGCTTTTGCAGTATCAATGGTGGCGATTCGCTTCTTGACAGACTACGTGAAGAAGCACGATTTTACCTTATTTGGGAAATACCGTATTGGCTTGGGGGCTCTCCTCATCGTTTATTCTTTGTTGAAACTAATCTTCTAAAGCGGGGCAACCTGCCTTTCTTTTGGTAAAAAATGTTCTTTTATTGTATAATGAGAGGGATACTAGTAAGTTTGGAGAAAGCTCATGAAGATGAAACAAATCAGTGATTCGACATTAAAAATCACGATTAAACTAGAAGATTTAGAAGAAAGAGGTATGGAGTTGGCGGATTTTTTGATTCCGCAAGAAAAAACAGAGGAGTTTTTCTATTCTGTTTTGGATGAATTGGACCTTCCGATGACCTTCCGTGAAAGTGGGATGCTCAGTTTTCGTGTAACCCCAAAACCAGATAAGATTGATATTTTTGTCACCAAGTCAGATATTGATAAATCCATTGATTTTGAAGATTTGGCAAATTTTGAGGGCTTCCCTGATATTTCACAATTATCACCTGAGGAATTTTTGAAGACAGTCGAAAAAACGATTCGTGATAAGAGTGGAGATGATGAAGCGACAGTTCGTCGTTTAGAGGCTGTTGAAGAGGCGGATTATGCCAATGAGGATTCAGATAGTTTTCACCAAGATTACGTCTACTATATCCTAGAATTTGCTAGTCTGGTGAAAGCGGTTGAGTTTGCTCACACAATGGACATGACTATCGAGACATCTGAACTCTATAAAATGAATGATCTCTACTATATGACCATTTTAAAAAATGTAGAAAATCACTCTCGTCTCTATCCAACCTACTTTCTTTCACTCATGTTAGAGCATGCAGATGATACAGACGTTAGTCGTCCCTATCTTCAAGAGCACGGGCACTTGCTTCTTCCAGAAGCGGCTCTTGAAGAATTGAGAAAGGTCAGCTTGACATGATTCCATTTGCCCTACAATATATTATTGTCTTGATTGCGACTTTGGTCATTGCGGTTATTGCGACCCCTCTCGTTCGTTTTTTATCGCTTCGTATTGGTGCAGTAGACAACCCAAATGCCCGTCGTATCAATAAAGTTCCCATGCCTTCAGCGGGTGGATTAGCTGTTTTTATTGCCTTTTTTATCGGTAGTGTGCTAATTTTGCCCAATATTGTTTTGCATGTTTGGCAGGAACAAACCTATTTTGAATACATCTTGCCATTGGTCATTGCGGGCGGAATTATTGTTGTGACAGGCTTGTTTGATGATATTAAGGAACTTCGTCCCCTGCCTAAAATGGCTGGGATGTTAGTAGCAGCATCAATTATTTGGTTCTTTACGGAATTCCGTTTTGACGATTTCAAGATTCCATTTGGTGGTCCGCTGATTCATTTTCCGGTCTGGTTATCCTTTCTATTGACTGTCCTGTGGATTGTCGCTATTACTAATGCAGTGAATTTGATTGATGGTTTGGATGGTCTAGTTTGTGGAGTCTCCATTATTTCTCTGACCACCATGGGTTTGGTTTCTTACTTTTTCCTTTACGATAGCAATATCTTTTTAACATTGACTGTTTTTGTGTTGGTAGCAGCAATTGCAGGATTCCTTCCTTATAATTACAATCCAGCGATTATTTATTTGGGAGATACGGGAGCTTTGTTTATCGGATTTATGATTGGGGTCTTATCGCTTCAAGGGTTGAAAAATTCGACAGCTGTTGCGGTTGTGACACCTATGATTATCTTGGGTGTTCCTCTGACAGATACCATTGTGGCAATTATTCGCCGAATACTTTCAGGACAAAAAATCTATGAAGCGGACCGCATGCATCTCCATCATCGTCTTCTGTCTTTAGGATTGACACATAGAGGGACGGTTTTAGTCATTTATGCGATTTCTTTTGTATTTTCTCTGATTTCACTCTTGCTGAATGTATCCAGTCGTTTGGGCGGTGTTTTACTTATGATAGCCCTTGGTTTTGGAATTATTATTTTAAGTGAATTGATTGGAATTTTTGGAGAAAATCGGACATTCCTACTGAATATTTTGCGATTTATTGGCAATAGGTCCTATCGAGAAGAACGATTAGCAGCCTGCAAGGAACATAAAAAAAAGTGTCGTAAATGAGAATCTTTCTAAACACCAAGAGAGCCAATTAGGCTCTTTTTTGGTATAATTTAGAAGATAAAAATAAAAGGAGACAACCATGTCTGTATTAGAGATCAAGAACCTTCATGTGTCAATTGAGGATAAAGAAATTTTGAAAGGTGTCAATTTGACACTGAAAACTGGGGAAATTGCAGCTATCATGGGACCGAACGGTACAGGGAAATCGACCCTATCTGCAGCTATCATGGGCAACCCAAGTTATGAAGTGACAGAAGGAGAAATCCTCTTAGATGGTGAAAATATCTTGGAATTGGAAGTCGATGAACGTGCCCGTTTGGGACTTTTTCTTGCGATGCAGTACCCATCAGAAATCCCAGGGATTACCAATGCTGAGTTTATCCGTGCTGCTATGAATGCTGGTAAGGAAGATGAAGATAAGATTTCTGTCCGTGATTTCATCAAAAAACTAGATGCCAAAATGGAACTTCTTGGCATGAAAGAGGAAATGGCAGAGCGTTACCTAAACGAAGGTTTCTCAGGTGGTGAGAAAAAACGCAATGAGATTCTGCAACTGCTCATGTTGGAACCGAAATTTGCCCTCCTTGATGAGATTGACTCAGGTCTTGATATTGATGCGCTTAAGGTTGTTTCAAAAGGTGTCAATGAAATGCGTGGCGAAGGCTTTGGTGCTATGATTATCACTCACTATCAACGCCTTCTCAACTACATCACACCCGATGTTGTTCATGTCATGATGGAAGGTCGTGTTGTCCTTTCAGGTGGTGCGGAGCTGGCTGATCGTCTTGAAAAAGAAGGATATGTTAAGATTGCCGAAGAACTGGGTATTGAATACCACGAAGAAGTCTAATTTGTCACTTCGACTTGTATAGAAATGGAGTAACAAATGTCAAAAAAAACAATATTGAATTTTTCTCTTTCCAAGGCTGAACCTGCTTGGTTGCAAGAACATCGGTTAGCTGCTTTGGAGAAAATGGCTAGTTTGGATTTGCCAAAAATCGAACGTGTCAAATTTCACCGCTGGGGACTAGGACCAAAAGTCATGGCAGAAAGTGACTTTTCTGAGAATGTACCAGATTTTACAGCACTTGGTGATAACCCTAAACTTGTCCAAGTAGGAACGCAGACTGTATTGGAGCAGTTGCCAGCTGAGCTAGCGGATAAGGGAGTTGTTTTCACAGACCTCTACTCAGCCTTGGAAGAAATTCCAGAGCTTGTTGAGACGCATTTGGGAACAGCCCTTGCTTATGACGAGGATAAGTTGGCAGCTCACCACTATGCTTATTTGAATAGCGCAGCTGTTCTTTATGTGCCTGACAATGTAGAGATTGACCAGCCTATCGAGGGGCTCTTTTACCAAGATAGCCAGAGTGATGTGCCCTTTAACAAGCATATCCTGATTATCGCTGGAAAAAATGCAGCTTTCAGTTACTTAGAACGTTTTGAAACGATTGGAAATGGCGACGTTCCAGCCTTTGCAAATATCTCAGTTGAGGTGATTGCTGGTGCAGGAAGCCAAGTGAAGTTTGCTGCTATTGACCGCTTAGGTCGAAATGTGACAGCCTATCTTTCTCGCCGTGCGCGTCATGCTAATGATGCAACGGTTGATTGGGCATTAGGCGTTATGAATGAAGGAAATGTGGTCGCAGACTTTGACTCTGATTTGATTGGAAATGGTAGTCACGCCAACCTTAAGGTGGTTGCGGCTTCATCTGGTCGTCAGGTGCAGGGAATTGATACCCGTGTCACAAACTACGGTCACCACTCGGTTGGACACATCTTACAACACGGTGTTATCTTGGAACGTGGAACCTTGACTTTCAACGGAATTGGTCACATCATCAAGGGAGCCAAAGGAGCAGATGCCCAACAGGAAAGTCGTGTACTCATGTTGTCTGACAATGCTCGTTCAGATGCCAATCCAATTCTCTTAATTGATGAAAATGAAGTAACTGCAGGACATGCTGCCTCAATCGGACAAGTCGATCCAGAAGATATGTACTATCTCATGAGTCGCGGAATTGACCGTGAAACAGCTGAACGTTTGGTCATTCGTGGTTTCTTGGGAACAGTTATCACAGAAATTCCTGTCAAAGAAGTTCGTGATGAGATGATTGCGGTTTTAGATAGCAAACTAGATAAACGATAAGATAAAAAGAGGGGGACTCAGATGTTAGATGCCACTAAAATTAGGCAAGATTTTCAAATTTTAGACCAGATTGTCAACGATGAACCCCTCGTCTATCTGGATAATGCGGCAACGACGCAGAAGCCAAAAGCAGTGCTAGAGACCCTAATGAGCTACTACCATGAAGACAATGCCAATGTGCACCGTGGAGTCCATACCTTGGCAGAACGTGCGACAGCTAAGTATGAAGTCAGTCGGGAAAAATTGCGCCGCTTTATCAATGCCAAGTCTACTAAGGAAGTGCTTTTTACTCGTGGAACAACTACCGGTCTCAACTGGGTTGCTAAATTTGCTGAGCAGACATTACAACCGGGCGATGAAGTTTTGATTTCCATTATGGAGCACCATTCTAACATCATTCCTTGGCAAGAAGCTTGCCGTAAGACAGGTGCCAAACTGGTCTACGGCTATTTGAAGGATGGAAGCCTGGATATGGCAGATGTGGCGACAAAAATTTCTGAAAAGACAAAATTTGTCAGCCTGGCCCATGTCTCTAACGTTTTAGGTTGTGTCAATCCTGTTAAGGAAATCGCAGAGCAGGCTCATGCAGTTGGAGCCATCATGGTGGTGGACGGAGCACAATCAGCACCCCATATGGCCATTGATGTACAGGACTTAGATTGTGACTTTTTCACCTTATCAGGTCATAAAATGTTAGGTCCAACTGGTATCGGTGTTCTCTATGGAAAAGAAAACCTGCTCAATCAAATGAATCCTGTGGAGTTCGGTGGCGAAATGATTGATTTTGTCTATGAACAAGAAGCCAGCTGGAAAGAATTACCTTGGAAATTTGAAGCGGGTACGCCCAATATCGCAGGTGCCATTGCGCTTGGAGCAGCGGTAGGTTATTTAGAAGAAATCGGTATGGAAGCTGTCCATACCCATGAGCAAGAACTCATTACTTATATCTTGCCAAAACTGCAAGCTATACCAGGCTTGACGGTCTATGGTCCGCAACATCCAGCAGACCATGCAGGGGTTATTGCTTTTAACATTGACGGCTTGCACCCCCATGATTTGGCAACTGCTCTTGACTATGAAGGTGTAGCCGTTCGGGCGGGTCATCACTGTGCTCAACCTCTTATCAATTATCTAGGTATTTCATCAGCTGCTCGTGCTAGCTTTTACATTTACAATACCAAGGAAGATTGTGATAAATTGGTCGAGGCGATTCTTAAGGCAAAGGAGTTTTTCAATGGCACTTTCTAGACTAGATAGTCTCTATATGGCGGTTGTAGCAGATCATTCTAAGAGCCCTCATCACTACGGGGTACTGGAAGGAGTGGAAACCTTGCAACTCAACAATCCTACTTGTGGCGATGTGATTTCCTTATCTGTTAAGATTGAAAATGATCGTATTGAGGACATTGCATTTGCAGGCCATGGTTGTACAATCTCAACTGCTTCGTCTAGTATGATGACGGATGCTGTGATTGGAAAAACAACAGCAGAAGCTTTGGAATTGGCAGAAACTTTCTCGCAAATGGTGCAAGGAGAAAAAAATGATGAGCAGGAGAAATTGGGAGAAGCCGAGCTACTGGCAGGCGTTGCCAAATTTCCACAACGCATCAAGTGCTCAACCCTCCCTTGGAATGCTCTCAAAAAAGCCATTGAACGTCAGGAACAAGCCGAATGAATCTACAAAAAAAGATAGCTTTCTGTAAAGAAGTGGGTCAATCCTTGCCAGCAGCGACAGTCTATTTTCGTGAAGAGTGGGATTGTTTCTATTTTGACTTGGAAGGGAAATATTTTGCTATGATGAGCGAGGGTGAGAATGCCTACATCACTCTTAAAAATGACCCTGACAAGAACGAAGAATTGCGCCAGATTTATCCAGAAATTATTCAACCAGGTTATTACACCAGCAAGAAACATTGGAATACCATCAGTCTAGCAGCAACTGAAATTACTGCTGATTTGTTAGAAAATCTAATCAAAGAATCCTATGACTTGGTTTTTGCTAAGTTGACCAAGAAAGCAAGAGAGGCCATTCTAGCAGGCCAGAGAAAGGAATAGTATGTCTGAAACAAATGAAATTGTAGAACCAAAACCCATTGATTTGGGAGAATATCAATTTGGTTTTCACGACGATGTCGAGCCAATTTACTCAACAGGAAAAGGCTTAAATGAAGCGGTTGTTCGCGAATTATCAGCTGCAAAAAATGAACCGGAATGGATGTTGGACTTCCGTCTTAAGTCTTTGGAGGCTTTTCAAAAAATGCCTATGCAGACTTGGGGTCCGGATTTGTCAGATATTGACTTTGACGATATCATCTATTACCAAAAACCATCTGATAAGCCAGCCCGTTCTTGGGATGATGTTCCAGAAAAAATCAAAGAAACCTTTGAACGTATTGGGATTCCTGAGGCGGAACGTGCTTATTTAGCAGGTGCCTCAGCTCAGTATGAGTCAGAAGTGGTTTACCACAATATGAAGGAAGAGTTTGAAAAACTAGGGATTATCTTTACGGATACAGATTCAGCTTTGAAAGAGTACCCAGATCTCTTTAAGCAATATTTTTCAAAACTTGTACCTCCAACGGATAATAAGTTGGCTGCTCTCAACTCGGCTGTCTGGTCAGGTGGAACCTTCATCTATGTACCAAAAGGTGTCAAAGTAGATATTCCTTTGCAGACCTATTTCCGTATCAACAACCAAAATACAGGACAGTTTGAGCGGACTTTGATTATCGTAGATGAGGGAGCTAGCGTTCATTATGTTGAAGGTTGTACAGCACCGACCTATTCGACCAACAGTCTTCATGCAGCCATTGTTGAGATTTTTGCTTTGGACGGAGCTTATGTTCGCTATACCACTATTCAAAACTGGTCGGATAATGTCTATAATTTGGTCACAAAACGTGCGCGTGCCCTTAAAAATGCAACTGTTGAATGGATTGACGGCAACCTTGGTGCCAAAACGACGATGAAGTATCCAGCTGTTCATTTGGATGGGGAAGGTGCGCGTGGAACCATGTTAACCATCGCCTTTGCCAATGCTGGGCAAAATCAGGATACGGGTGCTAAGATGATTCACAATGCGCCACGTACATCGTCTTCTATCGTATCTAAATCCATCGCAAAAGGTGGTGGTGCAGTTAACTACCGTGGTCAAGTGACTTTTGGTAAAAATTCAGCCAAATCTGTTAGCCACATCGAGTGTGATACCATTATTATGGATGATATTTCAACTTCGGATACAGTTCCGTTCAATGAAATCCACAATTCACAAGTTGCTCTTGAACACGAAGCCAAAGTATCGAAGATTTCAGAAGAACAACTCTATTACCTCATGAGTCGTGGTCTGACAGAGTCAGAAGCAACTGAAATGATTGTCATGGGATTTGTAGAGCCCTTCACTAAAGAACTACCAATGGAGTATGCGGTAGAGCTTAATCGCCTCATTTCTTATGAAATGGAAGGATCGGTTGGTTAGATAGCAAATAAAACGAACTAAGCCAGACTTAGTTCGTTTTTCTACTATTGTTATTTATAGTTTTTCATTTACATAGCGAACGAAGTGATTCCACCAAGAGACAGGAGCTGTTGGGGTGCTCGTGTCGTTTTTAGCAATCATAGTTACGTTTGGAAGTTGGTCAAGATAACCACTTCCGATCAAGTCAGTATCACGGCTAGTCAAGCTTCCTAGTTTGTGCCCAGCTTTAATCGGAGCATCAACGACCTCTTTATCAGCTTTGAATGTGGCAGAAATAGCCTCTGTTTTATCCTTACGAGTGATGAGTGTCATGTCCTTTGAGGCAATCGCACGACTAATAGAATTAGTCCCATTGAAGACTTTTACAGTAGAATCAGCATAGGATTCCCCTTTTTTGACTAAGGTAGTCAAGGTGAAGTTGTTGTAGACATAATCCATCAGTGCATTCGTAGCGACAAAGCGATTGTCAGGGAATTCATCCCCCTTATCAGCCTCGAGAATCACCGTGATAATTTGGAAATGATTTTCAGCTGTAGTGGCGACGAATGAAGCGCCTGATAATTCAGTAGTCCCAGTTTTCAGTCCGGTAACACCACCCCTTTGGTAAGTCCCATCTTCAATCATTTGATTGGTTGAATAGTAGGTGTTTCCTTCTAATGTAAAAGAGTATTTTGAGGTAATGTCAGTCACTTCTGGATAGTCAAGGAGCAGGCGGCGAGCAACAATGGCAATATCTTTTGCTGACATAGTATTTTCATCTGTTGATGAAGAGCCTGGGTAGATATTGTTCCCTAAAATCTCGTTGTTCAAACCAGTAGCGTTGACCAATTTTGCGTCTGTAATCCCCCACTCCTTGAGTTTTGCGGTCATCATATCAACAAATTTCGGCTCCGAGCCCGCTACTTTTTCAGCCAAGGCAATAGCTGCGCTGTTGGCAGATGAAATGAGAGAAGCTTGTAGAAGTTCTTGGACAGTATATTGCCGAGTGTCCAAATCAATATTGCTTGCGATGGCATCAATCGTTAATTGATAAGGGTAGTCAGAAATATCTACCGTTGTATTCATGCCAAATTTCCCTTGTTCCATTGCTTCGTATACCAAATAAACGGTTAACAATTTAGAGATGGAAGCGATGTGGGTAGGTGTAGCAGCATCCTTTTCGTAAAGAACCTTACCAGATTGAAAATCAACGGCAATGGCGTGTTTTGCAGGAACAGAGAAGCCGTCTGCTGCTACTAGTTGTGAAATGGGAAAAAACGTTAAAAGCACAAGGTTTAACCATAAAATAAATTTTTTCATAAGAACCTTTCTAATCAATTTTACATTATACCATAAGTAAAAAATAAAAGAGAAAAACTTACTATAATGAAAAAAGGATGACAATTTGTTGAAAAGTCTGAAAATTTCAAACATGAACAAAAATTTCTTTACAAGCCCTAAACGTCGTGATATAATAAGACACATATATTTAAGAATTGTTTAAGCAATTCCACTATCTTAAATGAGGAGACCTTTTTATGCAGAAAAGAAAAATTGCAGTGATTGCAGGTGTAACCTTGCTTTCAGCAGCCTTTTTGGCAGCTTGTGGCAATTCATCAACTAGCAAATCAGAAACTTCTTCAACATATTCATATGTTTATACTGAAGACCCAACATCATTGGACTACATTGCTTATAACCGTCAACAAGTTTCTGACATCGTAACCAACATGGTGGACGGCCTTCTTGAAAACGACAAGTACGGGAACCTTGTTCCTTCACTTGCTGAAGATTGGAAAGTTTCAAAAGACGGCTTGACATATACATATACATTGCGTAAAGGCGTAAAATGGTACACTGCTGAAGGTGAAGAGTATGCAGACGTAACTGCAAACGACTTCGTTACATCACTTAAGCATGCGGTTGAAACTAAGTCAGAAGGTCTTTACATTATCCAAAACTCTATCAAAGGTTTGGACGACTATGTAAATGGTAAAACAAAAGACTTTTCTACTGTTGGTGTAAAAGCGGTTGACGACTATACAGTTCAATACACATTGAACCAACCAGAAAGCTTCTGGAACTCAAAATTGACAATGTCAATCATGTTGCCAGTTAACGCTGACTTCTTAGCATCAAAAGGTAAAGACTTTGGTAAGGTTTCACCAGACGGTATCCTTTACAATGGTGCCTATACAATTAGCGCTATGACTTCTAAGTCTGCGTTAGAGTATACTAAAAACGAAAATTACTGGGATGCTGAGAACGTAAAAATCGAGAAAGTTAAGTTGACTTACTATGATGGACAAGACCCAGAAACATTGGTTAAAGGATTTACAGACGGTAATTACTCAAATACTCGTATATTCCCTAACTCATCAAGCTACAAATCTGTAAAAGAAAAATACAAAGATAACATCACTTACGGATTGCAAGATGCTACTACATACTACACACTGTTTAATGTAAACCGTGGTACTTATAATCATACCGCAAAAACAAGTGATGCTCAAAAGACAGCTTCTAAAACAGCTCTTCAAAACAAAGATTTCCGTCAAGCTTTGGTATTCGCTTTTGACCGTCAAAACTATCTTGCACAGTCAGTAGGTGAAGAGGCATCTGACAAAGCACTCCGCAACACATTTGTTCCACCAACATTTGTTAGCGCAGGTTCAACTTCATTTGGCGACTTAGTAACCAAAGATTTGGTATCATATGGTGATGAATGGAAAGATATCAATCTTTCAGATGCTCAAAATGGTCTTTACAAACCAGAATTAGCTAAAGCTGAAATTGCTAAAGCAAAAGAAGCTCTTGAAGCTAAAGGTGTAGAATTCCCCGTTCACTTGGATATGGCGGTTAACCAAGCTAGTGAAATTGGTGTGCAACAAGCGCAATCATTGAAACAATCAATTGAAAAATCACTTGGTACTGAAAACGTAGTTATCGACCTTCAAATGATGGATACTGATACATTCCAAAACGTAGCCTTCTACGCTGAAAGTGCAACAGAAATGGATTACGATATTTCATATGCAGGTTGGGGACCAGACTATCTTGACCCTTCTACATACTTAGATGTATTTAACACTACGAACGGTGCAAACCTTAACCGTCTTGGTTTGGATGGAGCGAAAGACACAGCCTTGATTCAAGAGCTTGGTCTTGATAAATACGACGCTCTCTTAAAAGAAGCTTCAGCAGAAACACAAGATGTGGCAACACGTTACCAAAAATATGCACAAGCTCAAGCATGGTTGACAGATAGTGCCTTGATCGTTCCTTATATGTCACTTGGTGGATCACCATCCGTATCTAAAGTTGTTCCTTACACAGCATCAATTTCTGATATTGGAATCAAAGGTGGTGGTGCCTTCTACAAATACATGGAAGTTGGTACAGAAGTTAACAAAACTAAAGATGTACTTGCTAAACGTGAAAAATGGTTGAAAGAAAAAGCAGAATCTAATGCGAAAGCACAAGAAGAACTTGCTGACCACGTAGAAAAATAATTAAACATTTTTAAGAGAACTTTCTCTACTATTTATAGAGAAAGTTCTTTTGAGATTGAGAGGAAAACATAGAATGAAGAAATATATTTTCAATCGTATTTTGCGTTCGTTAGTCTCTCTTTTTCTTGTGACTACATTGATATATATAATTGTCTATACAATGGTTCCACGGAAAAAGATTTTCGAAAAGGATCAAACGTATGTGAAAATGGCGGCAGATCCTTACAAGAAAGCTGACTATGTCAATACTGTCTATGAAAAAATGGGCTATATTGACTATATGAACAGTAACGAGTTACAAACTGCGGCTGAAAAAAAATATGAAAATGTAACAAGTGAACCAACCGAAGCCAACAAGAAGATTTATAAAAAATATCTTACTCAGTTAGGTAAAGGTTGGGAATTGCATCAATTTGAAACAAATAACAAATTTTATGCAACCCGCGAAATTCCAATTTACCAACGTATTGCTAAGTTTTATGGTAATTTAGTACAGGTAGACCACACCAATAAAATTAAGGACAAAGCCAATCCGAACTTGGAACGCTATATTCGATTAGAAAAAGACCCTTCTATTGGTTGGGCTTTGGTCGGTTCTGGTACAGAGCACAAGTATTTGTTGTATGCCAATGGACAATTTCCATTTATCCACCAAAACTTCATTACATTTGATTTAGGTGTATCCTATCCTACCTATGCCAATATTGATGTTTTGGAAGTATTGTCACAAGGGCAAGGTAAAGCTTTGTTGACAGATGTGACTTTCCCGACAGGTGTTACCAAGAAATCTTCTGTTAATATCTATACTCGTACCTACAAATCTCCAGGAAATGCAGATAAACAAACAATTGCTAACTTCGGAGAGGGTGATGCCTACACAGCTACTAAAACACGCTATCAAGATCCGTCAATGCTTGTGAACTCCTCTATCATTGGGATTATTAGTGTGATTATTACCTACGTATTTGGTATTCCACTTGGAATTTTAATGTCTCGTTACAAGAATAAAGGTTTTGATACCATCATGACAGCGGTACTTAGTTTCTTGATGGCCTTGCCAAGTGTTGCCTTCATCTATATTTTCCGTTTTGCTTTTGGAAAATTATTTGGGTTGCCTGATACTTTCCCAATTTTAGGTGCGCAGGATTTTCGTTCGTACCTCTTGCCTGCTCTATTGTTAGGGCTATTAGGTATTCCAGGAATGGCTGTTTGGATTCGTCGTTACTTCATCGACCTACAAACAAGCGACTATGTTCGTTTTGCGCGCGCAAAAGGATTGTCAGAATCTGAAATTTCTCGGGGACACATTTTCAGAAATGCAATGGTACCTGTTGTAATAAGTATTCCTGGTTCAATTTTGGGTGTTATTGTCGGTGCTACCTTTACAGAATCTGTATTCGCCTTCCCAGGTATGGGTAAGATGTTGATTGACTCAATTAACAATGCTAATAATACAATGGTAGTAGCCTTGACATTTATTTTTGCAGCACTTTCCATTTTCTCACTCTTGTTGGGAGACTTACTGATGACTGTAGTCGATCCACGTATAAAATTAGACGCAAAAGGAGGTAAATAATGTCTACAATTGATAAGTCTAAATTTACATTTGTCAAACGTGACGATTTTGCCGCTGAAGCTATTGATTCTCCATCATATTCTTACTGGAAGTCAGTAATGCGTCAATTTTTCAAAAAGAAATCAACTATTGCGATGCTAAGTTTGCTGATTGCCATTATCTCAATGAGCTTTATCTATCCTCTATTTGCAAACTATGATTTTAACGATGTCAGTAAAATAAATGATTTCTCAGCACGTTATAACTGGCCAAGTACAAAGTATTTGTTCGGTACAGATGCCAATGGACAATCTCTCTTTGATGGTGTTTGGTATGGTGCGAGAAATTCTATTCTCATCTCACTTATTGCTACAGTGATTAACTTGGTGATTGGGGTTATTGTCGGAGGAATCTGGGGAGTATCGAAAACATTCGATAAAATTATGATGGAAGTTTACAATGTTGTTTCAAATATCCCATATTTACTAGTTATCATTGTCATGACTTATGCATTGGGAGCAGGATTTTGGAACTTGATTCTTGCTTTCTGTATCACAGGTTGGATCGGGGTTGCCTTTTCTATCCGTGTTCAAATTATGCGTTACCGTGATTTAGAATACAACCTTGCTAGTCGCACACTTGGAACGCCAACCTTCAAGCTTGTAGTGAGAAATTTGCTTCCGCAGTTAGTGTCTGTTATTGTGACACAAGCATCACAAAGTTTGCCAGGCTATATTTCTTCTGAAGCGTTCTTGTCTTATTTTGGTATTGGTTTGCCAGTGACTGTGCCAAGTCTCGGTCGTCTCATTTCAAAATATGCGCAAAACGTGACAACCAACGCTTACTTGTTCTGGATTCCATTGACAGCACTCGTTCTTGTTTCGCTTTCACTGTTTATTGTTGGGCAAAACCTTTCGGACGCCAGTGATCCACGCACACATAGATAAGGAGCCGATATGACAGAGAATAAAAATATCATTTTATCAGCTAAAGATGTGGTCGTGGAATTTGATGTTCGTGATCGTGTCTTGAAAGCTATTCGTAAAGTATCACTTGATTTGTTTGAAGGAGAAATTCTTGCCCTCGTAGGTGAGTCGGGTTCTGGTAAATCCGTTCTGACAAAAACTTTTACCGGAATGCTTGAAGAAAATGGTCGTATCGCATCAGGTAGCATTAACTACCGTGGTAAAGAGTTGACAAAAGTAGTTAACAATAAAGAATGGCAAAAAATTCGTGGTGCGAAAATTGCAACTATTTTCCAAGATCCGATGACGAGTTTGAACCCACTTGTGACGATTGGGAGACAGATTACAGAAGTCATTGTTAAACATCAAGGTAAAACAGCAGCAGAAGCCAAGGAAATGGCGATTGACTACATAAAAAAAGTTGGGATTCCGGAGGCGGAAAAACGTTTCAATGAATACCCATTCCAATATTCAGGTGGGATGCGTCAGCGGATTGTTATTGCGATTGCCCTTGCTTGCCGTCCAGATGTACTGATTTGTGATGAGCCAACAACAGCTTTGGATGTAACTATCCAGGCTCAGATTTTGGATTTACTAAAATCACTTCAAAAGGAGTATAACTTCACAACAATTTTTATCACCCACGACTTAGGTGTTGTTGCCAGTATTGCTGATAAGGTTGCGGTAATGTATGCTGGAGAAGTTATTGAGTACGGAACGGTAGAAGACATCTTCTATGATCCACGTCATCCGTATACATGGAGCCTCTTGTCAAGCTTGCCACAACTAGCGACAGCAGACGGAGAATTGTTCTCTATTCCAGGAACGCCACCATCACTTTATACACCTGTGGTTGGTGATGCCTTTGCACCTCGTTCAGAGTTTGCAATGCAGATTGATTTTGAAGAAAAAGCACCAATTTTTGCAGTTAACGATACACACTGGGCGAAAACATGGTTGCTTCATCCAGAGGCACCAGAAGTTGAAAAACCTGCTGCAATTCAAAATCTACATGAAAAAATTAAGTCAAAAATGACAAAAAAAGTAAATTAGGAGGAAGAAATGACTGAAAAATTAGTTGAAATTAAAGATTTAGAAATTTCTTTCGGCCAAGGGAACAAAAAATTTGTTGCCGTTAAAAATGCTAACTTTTTTATCAATAAGGGAGAAACTTTCTCTCTTGTAGGGGAATCTGGTTCAGGGAAGACAACTATCGGACGTGCGATTATTGGCTTGAATGATACAAGTTCTGGGGATATTCTCTATAACGGAGAGAAGATTAACGGAAAATTGACGCGCGAACAAAAACGTGATGTTATTCGTAAAATCCAAATGATTTTCCAAGACCCAGCTGCGAGTTTGAATGAACGTGCGACAGTTGACTATATCATCTCAGAAGGCTTGTATAACTTTAAACTTTACGAAAATGAAGAAGAACGTCAGACAAAAGTTCGCAATATCATTAATGAAGTTGGTCTATTGGCAGAGCATCTAACTCGCTACCCACATGAG
>NZ_JBINIY010000014.1:0-40696 GCF_043656315.1 Streptococcus hepaticus | reverse complement strand
AGCATAGCTGGTGGTTTTCTCATTTTTCTCTCCGAGAAAAACTGGCTGGAAGCCATCAGTAAAAAGGAGCTGGACTTGAGTCCAACTCCTAAATTTATATTCGTTAGAATAACAAAAGATAATGATTGCTATCTTTGTTGTTCACTTCATAAGTTGTTATGAGTTCTTTCATACAGCCTTTAGCGCTTTGCCTAGAGGCAATCTTATTTTCCCTCAAATACCAAGCTTTCCTTGTCCATTTTCATGGTAAGCCGATAGCTTGTTTCATCTACTGGTTCAATAAAGCCAAGGAGAACCAAGGCTTGAACAAACACTTCCGACCGTTTTTGGAGGAGAATTTCTTTACGAGTAAATTTCAGTAAGAAGGTTGTCATATATTTAAGGGCATAGGCTGGATTGACATCGCCTAGCAGGTCGTATAAAACTTGTTGCTCCGCTGACAAAGGCAACTGTTCCCGCATTTTATAAAAGTAGGCATTGAGCGTCAATTTTTCCCGCATAAAATCCACTTGCTCTCGGATTACTAAAGCATTGGTTTCATTTGGCAGGTCAATGCTGAAGGTCAACTGCTGCAAGTCAGTATAGACAGGTGATTGGTCATCCACAAAGACCTCCTGACCAAATTCCAGCTGGTCACAAGACGTCAAGAGTTCAAATTGATTGCGATAGCGGCGATTTTCACGAGCAATATAGCCCGCCTCAATATAGGCATCTAACAATTTATCCACATTTTTAACAGTTGGAAAAGCCTTCTTGATGTCCCGCAGGATAACCTCTTCCTTATCCGCCAGATAGTTGATCAAATCTTGGAAAAATACTTGTTTAGTCAGTTTTGTAGGATTTATTACGATAATCATGACATTATTATAGCATAAAAGAGTGTGAGGGCTAAATCGTGATTTCAAAGAAAGCGATTTTGTCCTCCTACCTCCGCCCAGTTGACTAGATTACCATTAAAAAACCTAGGATTTCCTAGGTTCTACATCTTATGCATTAAAGCTTTCTGTCAATTGTGGAACAACTTGTTTCTTACGAGAAACTGCACCTGCAAGGAAAGCGTAGTTGTTTTCAAGTTTGAAGTTGAAGGCTGCTTCGACCTTGTCCATGTTGGCACCAAGAGCCAAGATTTCTGAATTTGAGTTAACAATGTCTGTAATCATCAAGACGAAATCTGAGTAGCCGTTTGCTGATGAAGCTGCTGTCATGGCTGCTTCGATTTCTGCTTGGCGTTCCAAAACTTCTGCAATATCAACTGTATTAACTTGAGCAACACGGACTGCATTGCCATTCAATTCAAATGTTTTAGCATCAATGTCAATCAATTCTTCAGCTGACTTGCTAGCCAAGTTTGTACCAGCTTTAAGAAGAGCTAAACCATATTCTTCCAAGTTGACACCTGCAAGCTCTGCCAATTCTTTAGCAACTTCTGGGTCTGACACATGAGTTGTGGGGGATTTGAGCAAGAGCGTATCTGAAATCAAACCTGACAAGAGGAGACCTGCTACTTCTTTTGGAATAGTGAGGCCTGCTTCTTTTGACGCACGGTAAACGATAGATGATGCTGAACCAACTGGTTCCACGCGCATGTAAAGTGGGTTTGCTGTTTCAAAGTTTGCTACACGGTGGTGGTCGATAACTGCTACAACTTCAACATCACGGATGTCTGAAATAGACTGTTGGAACTCATTGTGGTCTGTCAAGATGACTTGGCTGACACCTTCTGCCTTAGCTGAAGTTACTACACGCGGTGCGGTTACGCCAAAATAGTTCAAGGCAAATTGTGTTTCTTCATTTGGCTCACCCAAAAGAACAGCTTCTGCATCGCGCCCCCAAACCTCACGCTCTAAGTAAGCCCAACCATAAGCTGAAGCAGTTGCATCCGTATCAGGATTTTGGTGACCAAAAACTAAAAATTTAGACATGTTCTTACCTCTTTTAATAGATTCATCCTATTTTACCATATTTTAAGCTTGAAGGGAATGAGTGAAAACTCCATTTGCCAGCTTTCCTAAAAAAAGGTAAGATAGTAGATATAGCAAACGGGGAAATGCCCGTGTTTTCAAAGGAGTACCTATGAAATTTTCAGATTATACCTACGTCCGCCCAGACTATGAGGCTTTGAAATTACAAATGGCCGAGCTAACAGCTGACTTGTCTGCTGCGGCAACAGCAGACACTGCTCTTGCTATCGTCAAACAAGTGACAGCTATCAACGGAACCATTGATACCCAGGCAAATCTTTGGAGTATCCGCCATTCGATTGATATGAATGACGAGTTTTACAATGAAGAAACCAAGTTCTGGAATGAGTATTCGCCACTTTTTGATGAACTCATGACCAACTACTACCGTGTCGTGGTAGCTAGTCCTTTCCGCAAAGAATTGGGGGAATTTTTGCCAGAAACTTTCTTTATGTTGGCAGAAAATAAACTTCAAACCTTCTCATCTGAAGCCATTCCTCTTTTCCAAAAGGAAAATCAGTTAATCGACCGCTACAATAACCTCATGGCAACTGCTCGTTTGGACTTCCGTGGTCAGACTTATAACCTCTCTCAAATGGGACCTTTCAATCAGTCAACAGATCGTGCAACCCGTAAAGAAGCAAGCGAAACTATTACTGGCTACTTTGTGGACCATGAAGCTGAATTTGACGATATCTATGACCAGTTGGTTAAAGTGCGTCACGAGATTGCCACTACTCTTGGCTTCAAAGACTATGTCGAATATGGCTATAAGATGATGAACCGCTTCGACTACAACCGCGACATGGTCAAGACCTACCGCGAAGAAATCTTGAAATTGGTTGTACCGATTGTTAACAATCTCCGCGAGCGCCAAGCAAAACGTATCCAAGTACCTCAACTCAAACATTATGACCTTGTTTTAGAATACTTGAATGGGAATGCAACTCCACAAGGCACACCAGAACACCTTGTCCAAGAAGCACAAAAAATGTACCGCGAACTCTCTCCAGAAACAGGCGAATTTTTCGACTACATGGTGGAAAATGAACTCCTCGACTTGGTTGCAAAAGATGGTAAAGATACTGGTGGCTACTGCACTTACATTTATGACTACAAGAGTCCATTCATCTTCTCAAACTTCAATGGAACTAGTGGCGATATCGATGTCTTGACTCATGAAGCAGGACACGCCTTCCAAGTTTACAATTCACGCTGGATTGTCGCTCCAGAATCTATCTGGCCAACCTACGAATCTTGCGAAATTCACTCTATGTCCATGGAATTTATTACCTGGCCATGGATGGTTCTCTACTTCAAAGAACAAGTTGACAAGTACAAATTCAGCCATTTATCTGGTACGCTCTTCTTCTTGCCATACGGTGTTCTCGTCGACCATTTCCAACACGAAGTCTATGAAAATCCAAATATGACACCAGCTGAACGCAAGGCAACTTGGCGCCGTTTGGAAAAAATGTACCTCCCTTCAAAAGACTATTCTGAATCTGAAGCCTTGGACCGTGGTATCTTCTGGTACCGCCAAGGACACATTTTTGCCAGCCCGTTCTACTACATTGACTACACCTTGGCTCAAGTCTGCGCCCTCCAATTCTGGAAACGCACACAAGTGGACCATGACGAAACTGCTTGGGAAGACTACCTCCGCATCTGTAAAATGGGTGGAACAGGAACCTTCCTCCAAATCGTGGAAGCTGCTGGTATTCAATCTCCATTCCAAGAAGGAGCCTTGGAAGCAACCCTCACGGCTGCTTCTGACTGGCTTAACGCCGTTGATGATAGTAAATTGTAAGCAAAAATCCTACCCGTCGGTAGGATTTTTCTTATACTTCCTGCACACGCAGGATAGACTTTCCTTTTGAGCCCCCCTGACGCAATTTGTTTAGGGCTATATTAATCTCTTCAAAGGCATAAACTTTGTCAATGAAAATAGGAATTTGTTTTTCTGAGAAAATCCGAGAAATTTCCCGCAACTGTTGACCTTCTGAATGTACAAATATAAAGTGATAGGTCTGCTGATTCTTTGCAGCTAGCTTGTCATATTTCCGCCCTACCAAACCAAATAACAGCTGTTTGAACATCGACAAGCCCATTTCTTTTGCAAAAGCACGATTTGGCATCCCATCTAAACTGACCAGGCTCCCACCTTTTTTCAAAATAGAAAACTGCTTAACTAGCTCATCGCCACCCAGTGTGTCAATAACATAGTCCACATTCGACAGCAAGTCTGCGTAATCCTCTGTCTGGTAGTCAATAAATTGATCCACACCCAAAGACAGCATGCGCTCCTTATGAACAGCTCGGCCATTGGTCACCACGCGCAACCCACGCGCCTTAGCCAAGGGAATGGCCATAGCCCCAAAGCCACCTGTCCCACCTGAGATAAAAATAGTCTTTCCAGCTTCTACCTTCAGTAAATCCAAGGCTTGATAGGCTGTCAAAGCCGTCAAGGGCACACCAGCCGCCTCCTCAAAACTCAGATAATCTGGCATAGGCGCAATTTCTGTCGCAGCAATAGCCACATAATCCGCAAAGGCCCCAGGCTCTTCTAAGGTCATCCGTCCGTAAACTCGGTCTCCTACTCGAAACTCCGTTACGTCTGGTCCCACTTCCTCGATAATACCAGAAAATTCATTTCCCGACGTGAATGGTGTTTTGTAAGGTAAAATCGGTCGAATCCCGCCTGTCATCAATTTGTAGTCAAGAGGGTTGAGTCCCGCTGCAAGGACCTTTACCAGCACTTGATGGGCTGAAATAGCTGGTTTAGGTAGTTCTACGATTTCTAGATCAAAGGGTTCTTTTGCATATTTTGTTTGTTGAATGGCTCGCATATCGTCTCTTTTCTTACTATTTAGTGATAATATAGTATAGCACAATTTTCCTAGATTTAAAAAAAATATGACCTCAAATGAAATGAGATCTTATTTTTTATTTTCCTTTACTTTCGATAAATTTATCTCTTCCTCAAAAGTCCATCTTACAATTTCCTGAATAAAGTCAAGTGGAATTTCTTGGTCATAAGGAAATTTTATTGTTCCCTTGCTGTAGGCCAGATTTCTTTCAACTAATTGCGCAGCAAAATGCTCCACACCACGCGCACCAGGATACAGGCCCAGATGTGCCTTCTGCCCCGCAAAATGAATCAGATTGTGCCCATACCAATAAGTCGGCATGCCGTAGGAAAATCGCTCTACCGCTTCAGGCAAAACCTCCTGAATAGCTTGACGTACCGATTTCAAAACAGCAGCAATCTCTTCAGGACACGACGCAATATACTGCTCCACTAACTCTGGCTGGCTCTCCATTTTTTTCATAATTTCTTCCTCACTTACAAGTAGATTAGTTTTATTTAACACTTTTTAAATTTACTTTATTATTTTAGTTAAAATTATACTTATCATCCAAAAATGCCCTGAGCGTCCTCAGAGCATTAGTTTATCTATCCACGAATCCGGTTGAGGTATTCTTGATAAGACTCAGTGTCCATCAGTTTCTTGGCATTCTCCACACGGTCTTTTGTTGGTGGCTTGGTTCCTTCCAAAGGATAGGGTCTACCCAATTCACGCCACTTGAATTCACCCAAATTATGATAAGGAAGAACTTCAAAACGCTCCACATTGGTCAAGGTCTTCACAAATTCACCTAGATTTGCCAAATCCTCATCACGGTCTGTCAAATCCGGCACCAAAACGTGGCGAATCCAAACTGGTTTTCCAATGTCAGACAGGTAACGTGCACATGCCAAAATCGTTTTATTGCTATGTCCTGTTACGATTTTGTGCTGGTCAGGATTGATTTCCTTGATGTCCAAAAGAACCAGATCTGTCACTGCCATGAGTTTCTCATATTTTTCCAGATAGCGAGGAGTATTACGGAAGGTAAGAGCACATGTATCCAAGGTTGTGTGAATGCCTTGCTCTTTAGCCAAGGTAAAGAGGGCTATCAAAAAGTCAATTTGAATGGTTGCTTCACCACCTGAAACAGTGATGCCACCTTCTTTTCCCCAAAATCCCTTATAACGCAAAGCTTCATTAAGGACATCCTCAGCGGTTCTCTCTGTCGCCATCGGATTGACCAATTCCCATGTATCAGGGTTATGGCAATATTGGCAACGCATATGGCAGCCCTGCATGAAAATAACGAAGCGCACGCCAGGACCATCTACAGACCCAAAACTTTCAGTTGAGTGCACCAAACCAGTAACATTTCTGTAATCGATTTCTTCCATTTTTACTTCCTATCTTTCCCTTCTGCTATTATATCACGAATTGAAAGAAGAAGCGGAATAAATAACTGAAAATACCTGACTTATTTTTCAGTTTCACGAGAAAAAGTTCAGACACTTACAGCGACTTTCTAGGTAAGAATAAACTAATTTCAGTAAATGCATCAGGCTCTGATTTAATTTCCATATGGTAGGCTGAGCCAAATTGCAATGCCAATCGTTGATCAACATTTTTCAAGCCAATACCGCCTTGATGAACTTTCTTATCAGACTGAGTAATTACATCCTCTGTAGGCATACCTTTTCCGTTATCATGAATCGTAATCCGTAAATGCTTTTCTGTTTCGCTGACCCGAATGGTAATGACACCCTTACGCTCCACTTCCTTTATACCATGATAAATCGCATTTTCTACAATCGGTTGCAAAACTAATTTGGGTAATTGATAGTCTGCATAGGAAGGCAATTCTTGGAGGTCATATTGTAACTTGTCACCATAGCGTTGCTGTTGGATAAACAAATATTGACCCACATGTTCCAATTCATCTTTCAGACTAATCTGCTCATTTCCCTTGTTGAGGGCAATACGAAAATATTTAGCCAAAGCTTTGGTAATCTCCACCACGCGCTCACGGTCATTAAATTCTGTCATCCAAATAATGGTGTCCAGTGTATTGTACAAAAAATGAGGATTGATCTGACTAGCCAGTGCCATCAGTTCGTACTCTCGTATATCTTGTTCCTGCTTTTTTACGGACAACATTAAGGAGTCAATCTGGTCCAACATTTTATTAAAATAACGTGACAAATCCAATACTTCAGCCGCACCAGCCTCCTTGGCGCGAAGATGAGCCTGCCCTTGACCGATTGCTAAAATAACTTGTTGCAAATCACGAATGGGCTTCAACCATATCCGAATAACCGAGGCAGATCCCAGACCTGAAATCACCAGTGCTGCCAATCCTGCTCCCAAGAAAGAATAGAGTATTTGCTGACGAATCATCTGGACTTCATCTAGAGAAGAAACGCCGACCAAAGTCCATTCACTCTCTGGAATAGCCAACTGATAGACAAATTCTTTGTGGGAAGGTACATAACCATTTTCGACTTGCAAATATGACTTCATAGCATCCATTTCCTCTTTAGAAGAATAGACTGTCTTCTGAGGATGGTAAACAAACTCCTTTTTCTGATTCACAATAAAGGCAAAACCTTGTTTCCCCAGTTTCAACTGATCTAAATAATTTTCAAGGCTATGATAGTCAATATCCAAGCGCAAAACACCCTTATTTTTTCCTCTTGCATCCACAATCTCTCGTGTAACAGAGATGACCCACTGTTCTCCTTTTTTCGTCAGAGATTCTTTGCGAGCCGGTGTCAATACAGGCATTGCTTTTTGGTCAATGGCTGCCTGATACCAGGCTTCAGACATCATATCACTTGACGTTTTCATCACCAGCTGCTTATCCGTGGACACGATTTGCCCCTCTTTGGTGACCAAAACAGCAGACACCAAATCAGTATCTCCCGCAATGAGACTCTCCATGAGAAAGGACAACTCCTCTTTATGAGCTTGATCTGGTTGCTCAATGAAGTCCCGCAACAATTGGTTACTAGCCAAACTATTGCTGGTCTGTTTGAGTTTATCCAAGTAAGCCGTGATAAAATGCCCACTTTGCTGTAAACTGTCCCGTGTTTTTTGCTCAGTCAACTGACTAATAGCACTGGAACTAGTTCGATAGTAAAAAGTTCCAACACTTCCTATTAGTGCAATCATGACAAGAAAACTATAGAAAAAAAGCTGAACCGCCAAGGAATATTTTCTCATCTCGTTTCCCCTTTCCGAAATTGACGTGGTGTCACACCAACGGTCTGCTTAAAGCGTTGGGAAAAATAATTCATATCCCAAAATCCGACTTTTTCAGCAATTTCATAGATTTTCAAATCAGTCGTCAAAAGGAGATACTTGGCCTGTTTCATCCTTTCTTGATTCAGATAATCTTGAAAATTCAAGCCCACATCTTTCTTAATCAGCACACTCAGATAATTAGGACTAAAGCCCAGTTGATCAGCCAGCTGTTTTAGTGAAAAATCACAATTACTCAACTGACTCCTAATCTGTTCCTGCAAATCAGAAACTTCCCCTTGTACAAGGTACTCTTCCAATTGCTCTATTTTCGTATCCTGTGCTAACTTGGTTTGGATTTTAGTTAATATTTCCTCTACATCTGCTTTGCTAAAGGGTTTGAGCAAGTAATCATCCGCCCCTAATTTTAGGGCTGAAAGGGCATAGTCAAATTCATCATAACCTGTTAAGAAAACCAAGTGGCAGTTTGGCTGCTCTTCTTTGATCAATTGAGCTAGTTGAATCCCATTCATCTTGGGCATATTGATATCTGTCAAAACGATATCAAAAGGCTGGGCTTGAAATAATTCCCAAGCCTTCCGACCATCTTCCGCTTCTGCCACTTTTTCAATTTGAAATTTTTCAAAGTCAATAAGAGAACAAATACCTTGGCGAACCAGGTATTCATCCTCTACGATTAATATTGAGTAAATAATCTTCACCCTCTTGTCTGTTCATTTTACACTTCATTATAACAGAAAGGCTAGGTATAGGCTAGAAGGTAGCCATAGCCTTGCTTTTCCA
This sequence comes from Streptococcus hepaticus, assembly GCF_043656315.1. Lineage (NCBI taxonomy): Bacteria > Bacillati > Bacillota > Bacilli > Lactobacillales > Streptococcaceae > Streptococcus > Streptococcus hepaticus. The sequence continues at coordinate 31,842 of NZ_JBINIY010000014.1, read as the reverse complement.
TTTCTGCCTTTGGAATGAAGCGAAGAGATAGACTGTTGATACAATAGCGCAAGCCACCCTTGTCTTTTGGACCATCCGTAAAGACATGTCCTAGATGCGAATTTCCTGACCGACTCCGTACTTCTGTCCGTACCATATTGTAGCTCGTATCTTCCTTGTAATTGACTACATCAGGACTAATGGGGCGTGAAAAACTTGGCCATCCACAACCTGACTCAAACTTGTCCTTAGAAGAAAAGAGGGGTTCATTCGTTACAATATCGACATAAATTCCATCTTCAAACTGGTCCCAATAACGATTGGAAAAAGCTTTCTCTGTATCATTTCCTTGAGTAACAGCATACTCTTCCTTGGACAATTTTTGCTTGACTTCCTCGTCACTAGGTTTTAGATACTTACTTTCATCGATCACTGGATAATCAGCTTCCTGAACATTGATATGGCAGTAGCCATTTGGATTTTTTTGCAGATAATCTTGATGGTAATCTTCAGCTAAGACATAATTCTTAAGCGGCAGGGCTTCTACCACTATCGGTTTGTCAAATTTCTTAGACAAATCTTCCAAAGATTGCCGAATAACTGTCTCTTCCTCTTTATTGACAAAGTAAATACCTGTTCGATACTGACTACCACGATCATTCCCTTGTTTATTTAGACTGGTTGGGTCAATAATCCGAAAATAATGAAGCAACAAATCGCGTAGGCTAACCTTGCTAGCGTCATATTCAACATGGACTGTTTCGACATGTCCTGTTTGTCCAATCAATTGGTAATTGGTGGTGTCACTCTTACCGTTGGCATAACCTACTGTTACATCAACAACACCATCTACACGTTCAAAATACGCTTCTACTCCCCAAAAACAGCCACCAGCTAGATAAATTTCTTTGAGATTTTTAGGATCTACCTTAGACCGATCCACCTTCTTAACCTTACTACTCATTTCTTGTACAACTGGGACTGAGACCTTTTTCTTCATTTGAGATGCTAATTCTATTTTCATAAACAGAATAGCAGATAAGAAGATGAGCGCTAAAATTCCGACACCAACGAGTAATGATTTAGTCTGAGGTTGCATATTATGCCTCCATTTCCTTAACCGATCGTTTCAAATGTTTTGAGAATATCCTCTTTTTCCAAATGACCGGGCAGCGTTTTAGAAACTTTACCATCCTGATCAATAAAGACTGAAGTTGGATACACTCGGACACCGTAGTATTCAATCAATTTCCCACTAGGGTCCAGTAAGACTGGTAAATGTTTGTAATCCAATCCTTTGTACCAATTTTTGAAATCCGCTTCAGATTGTTCTCCTTTATGGTTAGGAGAAACAACCGATAAAATAACTGTATCTTCTGGCGCATCTTTGGCTAAGTCATCAATTTCTTCCAATCCAGCTAGACAGATTGGACACCAAGAAGCCCAAAATTTGATATACACTTTTTTACCTTTAAAATCAGATAGGCTATAAGTCTTGCCATCAACAGCCTGTAACTGAAAGTCTTGGTCATTTGACGATGCTGCCGCATTGGACATTTTATCAGAGCTTTCTGCCATTGCTGGAGAAGGGGCTTTCTCTGTACTAGATTTTCCTGATGTTGAACAAGCTCCTAGTAAGCTAGTACAGGTTAAAACCATCGTAAGCATTCGGAGTTTTTTCATCTTTGTTCCTCCATTCTTAAACACTAATGAATCTAATTTTTATTATTTTTCATCGTTTTATCTGACATATTATCGTCTGACATCTTGCTGTCTTGCATTTTATCATCCTTCATGTTATCGTCTGACATCTTATCATCTTTCATATTGTCACTTGACATCTTGTCATCTTTCATGTTCTTGTCAAACTTATTCTTTTCTTTTTGCATCATAGAAGAATCGCTATTCTTAAGCTGGTCTGATTTTTGTTGGGTTGAGCAGGCTACAAGGAAGGTTCCGCAAGCGACAAGTGTAATAAGTGTATGTAATTTTTTCATGATTGATACTCCTTTATATTTAAAAATTAGTTAAAAATTGTTTCAAAAAATGCCGTGATAGCATCTACTTTTCCTAAGAGAAGAATGAGTCCCATTAGGATAATTAAAGCACCACCTACTTTTTTCATGGTCATCATATGAGGTTTGAGCTTATTAAACTGATTGACCAAAGCGGTGCTAGATAGTGTGATAAGAAGGAAAGGAAGTGACAAGCCAAGTGTATACACCAATAGCAAGAAGCCACCTTGAAGCGAACTTCCACCACCAGTTGCTGCCAATCCTAAAACAGAGCCAAGAACTGGACCAACACAAGGTGTCCAACCAAAGCTAAAGGTTAATCCTAATAAAAAGGCAGATAACAAGCCATTTTTATTTTGAAAATTAAAGCGAAGCTGTTTCTGTTTTTGTAGGCTGCTGATATTGATCAGTTCCATCTGATGAGCTCCTAGGACAATAATCACCAATCCCATTAGTATCCTAAATCCTGGACTATTCAATATACCGCCCAGACTGGCTGCACCAAAGCCCAATAACAGAAAAACAGAGGATAGGCCAACTATAAAAGTCGCTGTCTTTAATAAACTGTACCAGTTCAAGGAAAAACCAAGAATCTTGATGGTTCTCTCCTTACTGTCATCCAATAAAATACCGAGGTAAACGGGTAATAATGGAAAAATACATGGAGAGAAAAAGGATAGTATTCCCGCTGCAAAAACGGAAAATACGAAGATAAGGGATGTTCCCATGTTTAACTCCTTTCAAATTTTGTTTACATGGATAGTATAATCTAAGATTTATCTAGAAAATATGGGCAATTCTTCTTAAAAACTTGAATTTAATATGGTCTTCATTTGTTTTAATAAAAAATTCTTGAAACGTGAGTAAATCCATGTCTCAAGAATAATTTACAATTGTAACAAGTTCATCATTTAGATTGATTCACTCAAAAATAGGATTTATCTAGAAATCTTAGTGTCTAGCAACTTAGTGGGTGTTTATCTTATTTTCCCTTCTAAGACCAACTGATTTGACGACAAAAAAAGGCTTGCAGTCTATCCAACTGCTCACCTTATTAATTTATTTCTATTCTTTACTATCTTCTTCCGTTTCAATCTTGGTCAACAAGAGCTTGATTTTAGTGACACGACCATTTTTCACCTTGTCGTTAATCAAGACTAAGTGATAGTCATTGCTGTCCACTTCAAAGCTCATCTTTTCCTCTTGACTCGGAATGGTCCCGACACCTGTCAGATAGTAGCCAGCAATGGTGTCCACATCATCGCTTTCCAACTCTGTACCAAAGTGCTCATTGAAGTCATTGAGGGTCATATTCCCCTGAACAATATAAGTCTGGTCTGCAATTTCACGGACAAAAATCTCTGTCTTATCCGTTTCATCATCAATTTCTCCAACAATTTCTTCCAACAAATCTTCCAGAGTGACCAAACCAGCCACTCCACCGTATTCATCAAGAAGAATAGCCATTTGATTTTGCGTATTACGGAGTTCCGTCAAGAGATCATCCACGAAAATCGTTTCTGGAACAAAGAGTGGTTCCTGTAAAATCTTGCGTAGATTGATATTTTCAAAACCATTTGTAAAACCTTCTGACAAGAGGCGCTTGGTATGAATGAGACCAATCACCTTGTCCTTGTCATCTTCATAGACAGGAATTCGGGAGAAATTTTGCTTGAGAATGTCTTGGATAATACTCTTAACATCATCCTCGATATCGACCATGAAAGCATCCGTCCGAGGCACCATAACCTCACGCGCCACCATTTCGTCCAAGGAGAAAATCCCCTGCAACATCTCAATCTCGTCCGCATCCAGACTTGTCGCTTCACTCTTAGTCAGCATGTACTCAATCTCATCTCGGGTCATCTGCTCATCCGCATCATCAAAAGTCATGGGTGTAATCCGAGACAAGAGATTTGTGGATGCAGACAAGAGCCAGACAAAGGGGCTCACAATCTTCCCTAAGAAAATAATTACTGGCGCAGTCACAACGGCTAGATTTTCTTTCATATTCATGGCAATCCGCTTCGGATACAATTCCCCCAAGACGATCGATACGAAGGTCAATAATGCCAAAGCAAACCAATAACCTGCTGTCTGCGCCGTTGAAGAATTTCCCAACCAACCCGCAAATACCTTACCCAAGTCACTAGCTAAGCTCGCCCCTGATAAGATTGAAATAAAGGTAATGCCAACTTGAATGGTTGACAAAAAGTTGTTAGGATTGTCTAGCACCTTGACCAGACGAATATACTTTTTCTCCCCTTCAGCCGCTTTTTGCTCTACACGAGAACGATTGAGCGACACTAATGCCATCTCAGAAGCTGAGAAAAAGGCATTGAGCAGGGTTAGAATAAAAAGGATCAAAATTTGCAAATAAATGGTCTGACTACCAGGGTCTTCCATGTCGGTCTCCTATGTCTATAATTTTAGATAACAGTCCCATTATATCATATTTTTAGATTTGGAGGGAAATTATTCATTTTCTAGCATTTCTATGATAAAATAGGAAAAACATTTGTGAGGTGATCCATGATTCTATCCATGCAAGATTTATCCTATCGTCGCCAAGGAAAGACGATTTTAGAAGACATTAACTGGCAAGTTAGAAAAGGAGAAACTTGGGCCGTTCTTGGGCTAAATGGTGCTGGAAAATCCACTCTCTTACGGATTATCATGGCTGAATTTTGGAAAAGTTCTGGTGAATTGCAGGTCTTGGGCGTTACCTTCGGTAAGGGAGATATTCCCAGCCTCCGCAAGAAAATTGGCATCGTCGGTTCCTTCCTAGCCGAACGCTTCCCAACTGACCTCTACGCCGAACAAATCGTGCTAACAGGCAAGTACAAATCCTCCATCCTCTACCGCGAATATGGACAAGCCGAACTGGACCAATCCCGACAAATGCTCTTAACTATCCAAGCAGGGCACTTGATTGGTCGCCGCTACAATAGCTTATCACAGGGTGAACGGCAGCTACTACTCATCGCGCGTAGTCTCATGGAAGAACCTCAAATTCTCATCCTAGATGAAGCAACCGTCGGATTAGACCTACTGGCACGGGAATGTCTTCTCAAGCACATCGACCGCATTTGCCAGCTGAAAAATGCACCAGCTATTATCTATGTGACCCACCATGCTGAAGAAATCACGGCTCCATTTAGCCACGTCCTCCTCCTCAAAGAAGGAAAAGTTCTAGCGCAAGGGCCCAAGGAAGAAATCCTTACTCCAGAACTCCTAGGCGATTTTTACGGCAACCAGGTCGAACTCATCCCGCTAGGCGACCAACGAATCTTTATTAAACCATTACTATAGCAAAAAGCTCCGCTTTACAAGCGAAGTTTTTTTCTTATTACAAAATTTCGGAAAGGCTAGCAAGAACTCTATCTTGCCCCTGCAGGTCTAGGTGGAGTCGTCTCTCTCCTTCAATATAAAATGTCGTTGACAAACTTTCTCGTCCGTCATTGACCAAGACATCCAAGGCGTGCCCGTCTACAATAACTTCCAGTTTATATAAGCTAGATAGAGCCAATGTCCGTTTTTCAACAGAAACTTTCTCTTCTCCCTTGATGGCCAAAGCCAGACCTGTTCGATCTAAAGCTAAGATATCGTCTTGGTAGCTCAGGATTAATTTGTCTTGCTCAGAGCCGATGATGAGGCTTCCTTTCTCAACAACTCCTTCCAACAAGAGATGAATCGGTCCTGACAGAACTTCTTCTAGCGATACTTGCTCAGCTTCAGCTGATTGAAGGAGCTTCAGCTCTGCTTTTTCCAAAGGAAAGACCTGTTGCAAGAGGCCATCACGCAAGCGTAATTCCCGTGGGAAGGTCATACTGCCAGCCCATGCATGTTTGAGTTCATGCGTTGGAATATTACGTCCCCACATTTGTTGCCAAGCAATCATAATCCGTCTGCCGTCCTTGTCTTCCAAGGTTTGCGGTGCATAGAAGTCTTGACCATGGTCGATTTCTTTCACATCCTCTGCTACAAACTCAAGCCTTTCCCAGTCTACTTTTCCTGAAAATATAACGCTAGAATTGATGTTGGCATAGTCATGTTCTGTCCGCTTAAAGCGCATTGGAGACACGACCAGCAAGTCTTGTCCATCAATTTGGAAATAGTCTGGGCATTCCCACATGAAACCTTGTTCTGGTAGACCTTTTAGAAAGACTGAGGCAAACTCCCATTTTTCCAAATCATCCGAAACGAAAAGTAAAACTGCTCCGACCTGGTCCACATGCTGAGACACAATGACTGAATAGTAACGACCGTCCTTTTCAAAGAGTTTCGGATCACGGAAATCAGGCTTATTAAAGCCTTCTGGCAAGTCAGCCCCTGTTAAAACTGGATTGCAGGCCAATTTTTCAAAATGAATCCCGTCCGTCGAATAAGCCATATTCTGAATCTGACGATTTTCCCCATTTTCATCCACAATATTTCCCGTGTACATCAGCCACAACTTATCCCCTTTGACAATGGCCGAACCTGAGAAACAGCCATTATTGTCATAAGGCATATCTGATGCCAAAGCTACGGGCAAGTGTTCCCAATGCACCAAATCGGTCGAACGAGCATGTCCCCAATGCATCGGTCCCCAACAACTATCATAAGGATAGTACTGGTAAAACAGATGATAGGCATCCTGGAAATAAACCATACCATTTGGATCGTTAATCCAGCCAACTGGAGCTGTAAAATGCACCTGTGGTCGGAAAGTCGTGTCAACATCTGCCGCATGCTCTTTAATGAACTGGTTGGCGGCTGCAACCGTAAATTCTCTTTCAGTCATGTGCTACTTCTTTCTAATAAAGGAACGGGGACTAAGCCCCACTTTTTTATTTGTTTTCTGTTTCAAGATATTTGTCGTAGTAAGATTGTTTGATTTGCACCCACTCATCCAAGTTGAAGCGTTGCAATTCTTTCAAGTAGTCTGCCCACTCGTTTTCTACACCACCGTTTACAATCCATTCAGAACGTTTGCGGTTGACATAGTCCATGAGGTCCGCATTGATTTGTTCAATACGTTTCAAGTCTTTTTCTTCCATAAAGACACGTGGGTAGATATTGTCATTGCCCATGTATGGCACGTAAGTTTCTTTGAGCCAATCCAAGCGGTAAGCTGCGTCGTCTGGCATTGTTGTCACAGTTCCATAGTATTCGTCAAGGATAGCAAGACCACCACCAACTTCTGTCTTCTGACGGAGTTCACCTGGTGCAGTACCGTCAAGCGGCAAGTGTTTGAGCATATTGCTAGCTTTGTCAAATTCAAAGATATTTTGTTGTTTCTTATCGCCGTATGTTCCCCAGTTATTTTGAACAGACTGGAGTGGTTCATACATTTTATCCAACCATTTAGCTGTCAATTCTAAGTTTTTATTAGCACTTGTGATGACAACACGGTCACGTGAGAAGCCGAGATTGTTGGTACGAGTGACATTTTTCTTACCATCAGGTCCAGCAAGTACAGGCAATAGGCTATAACTATCATTTGCACCAGTTACATTAGCCTTATCCCAAGTGAAGTAAACACCATAGACATTTTGGCTACCTTTAGAAATATAGGTATTCCAATCTTGCTCAAAAGCCTCTGTATCAATCAAGCCTGCTTCATAAAGCTTGCGCATAAATTGCACACCTTCTTTATAGTCTTCGTTATCAGCTGTGAAGTCTACTTTACCGTCATTTCCAACTACCAAGTGGTCGTCGTTATCCCCGATACCAAAGGCACCAAAGAGAAGTTTAAAGTCTTCGTTACCACCATTATTAATAAAGGAAATTGGAATTTCATCCGCTTTACCATTGCCGTTCGGATCTTTTTCCTTAAAGGCTTTCAGAACTGTAATCAACTCATCTGTTGTCGTTGGCATTTTCAAGCCCAATTTATCCAACCACTCTTGGTTGATGAAGGCCATATCGTTTACACTGTGGATAGACTTTTTGCCTGCACCCAATTCTTCAATCCATGGAAGAGAATAAATGTGACCATCTGGCGCTGTCACCATTGACTTGTACTCAGAATTTTCATCCAAGACTTTTTGAAGATTTGGCATGTAATCCTTGATTAAATCTTCAACTGGAACAATTACACCATCCTCAGCCCAGCTCATCAAATCCACATCTGAAGCAGCTGCATTCCAGAAGACATCTGGCAAATCGCCTGATGAAATATCCAAGTTGCGTTTTTCAGCGTAGTCATTGGTATAGTTTGTCCAGTCAATATGGACATTGGTATCCTTTTCCAAACGTTTGTAAATCAGCTTATTATTAGGATCTTCGGGAGCCAATGTTGAACTGCTAGTTACAATTTTCAAGCTAACCTTGTCCTTCAAAGGGAAAGAAACATCTTTCAATTTGTAATCCGGTGATGAAGTAGATGAACTTGAACCACAAGCTACCAAAGCAAGTGTAAAAAGAGTTGCAACGCTCAAAAGAGCGACTTTTTTAAATGAACGCATAAATGCCTCCTAAGATTATTTTCTTTTTATTACCAAATGAAGTGAGTGAAAGGATTTAACCTTTAATAGAACCCATCATAATACCTTTATCAAAGTATTTTTGGAAGAATGGATACATGATCAAGAGCGGAGCTGTCGAGATGACAATGGTTGCATACTTGATCATTTCTGCAATTCGTTTCAATTCCATCATAGCTGTCTGACTACCAATCATATTGTTGTCAACTGTATTTTGAATCAGAATGTCTCGCAAGACCAATTGCAATGGTTTCAAGTTTGGATCCTTGAGATAAATCATGGCATCAAAGTATGAATTCCATTGGCCAACAAAAGCATAAAGAAAGAGAACAAACATAATCGGTTTTGCCAGTGGCAACATGATTTGAATGAAAATCTGGAAATCATTAGCACCGTCTAATTTAGCTGCTTCCACCAATTCCTCAGGAACTCCCTGGAAGAAGGTCCGCGCCATGATGATATTCCAAACATTGACCGCACCTGGAAGCAAGATTGCCCAAACCGTATTCAACATCCCCAAATTTTTAATCAACAAGTAGGTCGGAACCAAGCCACCACCGAAGAACATGGTGAAGACCAAGAAACCATTGATTGCCTTACGACCTACCAAGTCTTTTTTGGACAAGGGATAGGCTGTCAGCATGGAAATGGCAACTGTAATGGTCGCAAAACCTACTGAATAAAAGAGAGAATTGATAAATCCTCGAAGGATTGAATCATTTGAGAAAACCCGTTGATAACCTTCAACCGTCCAGTCTTTAGGATCAAAACTCAAGCCCTTTGACAAGAGAACGGACGGTTCGATAAAGGAAGCCAAGAGGATGTAAATGAGTGGCACGATGGTCACAAGAACAATCAAAGCCAGTAAAATTTTGTTGATAAACAAGACACGCTTATCAAAATCTGTCTGCATACTTGCATTCATTACGTAACCTCCTATAATCCTTCGCCATCATTGAGACGTTCCACAATCTTATTCACAACCAGCAAGAGGATAATATTGATAACTGTATTAAAAAGTCCTACCGCTGTTGAATATGAGTAATTCCCCGAAACCAAACCTTGCTTGTAGACATAGGTTGAAATGATTTCTGAAGCTGTTAAGTTCAAACTAGTCTGCATGAGGAAGGCTTTTTCGTAACCGACACTCATGATATTTCCCGCTGCCAAGATAAATTGGATGACCATGACTGGCTTGATGGCTGGAATATCAATATGCCAAATCCGTTGAAGAATATTTGCCCCGTCAAGTTTCGCCGCTTCAATCAAATCCTGACTGACATTGACCAAGGTTGCTGTATAAAGCGTTGAAGCCCAGCCCATTCCTTGCCAAATTCCACTGGCAATATAAAGCGTTCTGAAATAATCAGGCTCAGTCAAGAATTTCGCTTTCATTCCAAACATACCAAGCATGGCATTTACAGGTCCCTCTGCTGAGAAGAAGAGGAAAATCATACCAACGATAACCACCAGAGAGATAAAGTTTGGTGCGTAGAGGATCAGTTGCAATTTCTTCTTAATCTTATCGCTAGCTAATTGGTTAACCATAATAGCTAGGATAATCGGTGGAAAGAAGCCCCATAATAAACCAAAGATACTGAGCTTCAAAGTGTTTCCCAGTAAGAGCATGAGATTTGGTGCAGAAAGGAAGGTCTTAAATTCTTGAAAACCAACCCACGGACTGCCCATAATTCCTTTCAAAGGATTGTAGTCTTTGAAAGCAATCAGTACACCATACATTGGGACATAACGGAAGATGATTGTCAATATAAGCCCTGGAATTAGCATCATATAGAGGGTACGGTGATTTTTGATATGCACCCATTTGCTATTGCTTTTGGTCGTTTTTTTGACCACTCCTGCAACGTGACTTGCCATAAGATTCTCCTTTTGTTTTTTGAAACGTTTCCATTTCTTTCTGAAAGTTAATATCTGTTACCAGAGATAGAACATTATTTAGTTGTATTACCTTCTTGATAGGAAACCGACAGAACACTAAAGCGCTCAAAAGTTTCTCCGTTTATCATTTTCAGCAATGAATCAACCGATTTGATGGCCATTTGGTCAACTGGCTGGCGGATCGTGGAGACCACATTATCCCGTTCATTAGCCATTTTGATACCGTCACAGCCAATGACTTGAATATCTTCTGGTACTCGTTTTCCCATTTTAACCAGGATTTTCATAACATCCAGCGCCATAAAATCATTGATGACAAAGAGTCCGTCAATACTTGGATTTTCTGTAATAAATTTTTGAACCTGTTTATCAAAGTGCTGAATGGGTTCAGGCATAAGAAGATAGGTATTCTCCACACCGGCTTCCTCGCAAGTTTTTGTAAAATACATCTGCCGCTTGCCAATTTCTGTCGGGTATTTGGGTTTTCCACCGATATAAGCTAGCGACTTGCACCCTTTGGCCATCAGTGTTTTGGCAGCCAAACGTCCAGCCTGTTCATTATCTGCTGAGACAGATACCACATCATCTGAAAAGTGTCGGTCAATGCTGACGAAGGGGAGATTGGAAGAAATATAGGGATCAATATCACTATAGGTGATTCCGATAATACCGTCTACCTTATTCTGTTGCATCATCTTGATGTATTCCAGCTCTCGCTCAGAATTACTATCTGAGTTACACAGCATGCATTTGTAGCCATTATGAGCTAGTTCATTTTCCACATAGTAGGCAAATTCTCCATAAAAAGGATGCCAAACAGTTGGAATGATCAAGGCGACTACATTGGTTTTTTGCAACTTCATGCCACGAGCATAAGAATCAGGTTCGTAGTTGAGTTCTTCTATAGCAGCTAGCACCTTGGCCTTGGTCACTTCCTTAACAGAGCCATTATTGATCACTCTGGAAACTGTTCCAACACCAACCCCTGCAAGCTGAGCCACATCTTTCATGGTTACCATAGAATCCCCTTTCTATTGCGTTTCTTGTTTTTTGGAAACGTTTCTACTTTTTAAGTATACACCAGCTTTGATAATTTGTAAAGCGTTTTCCTAAAAATTTGTTAGATTTTTTTACAACAAAAAACCAGTCCCGTAGAACTGGTTATAATTCAGATTTATTTACTTTCAAATCCTTCTGCTACTGCCTCAGCAAAGTTAGCTTCAACAATTTCAGCACAGTGGTCACAGATAGTGGCATTGTATGAACGTTCTTTCGTACTTTCGTCCACACGACGGCAACGGTCACAAACCTCACCATGAGCGTGAGCGACAGTAAAGGCAACATCTTCAAATACAACAGCATCAGCTGGCGCAGCTTCTTCAGTCACCGTCAAACCTGAAACAATCAAGAGTTGAGCTACATCGCTATCAAGTGCTGTCAACAAGGCTTTGACTTCTTGGCTAGCATAGATGGTCAAGTGCGCTTCCAATGATTTACCGATTACTTTGGCATTACGCGCTTCTTCCAAGGCTTTTTGCGCTTGGGTACGAAGGGTCATGAAAGCTTCCCACTCTTCAAGGATAGCTTCTTGACCAGCAAATGTTGCTACTTCTGGCATCTCAGACAATTGAACAAAATCTTCTGCTTCATGCTCAAGGTATGACCAGATTTCTTCGGCTGTATGAGGCAAGATTGGTGTCAACAATTTCGTGATGTTCACCAAGATGTCATAGAAGACTGTTTGCATTTGACGACGAACCAAGCTATCACTTGCTTCAATGTAGACCACATCTTTGGCAAAATCAAGGTAGAAGGCTGATAAATCAACCGTAATGAAGTTCACCACAGATTTGTAGATAGCCATGAAATCATAGTTATCGTAAGCTTCTTTAATCGTAGCAACCAATTGGTTGAACTTGATGGTCATGTATTTGTCAACCGCACGTAAGTCTTCAAAGGCAACGGCATCAGTCGCTGGATTGAAGTCTGATGTGTTGGCAATCAAGAAACGAAGGGTGTTACGGATTTTACGGTAAGTTTCTGACACTTGACCAAGGATATCCATTGACACACGAACGTCGTTATTGGTATCTACTGACGTTACCCAAAGACGGAGGATTTCCGCACCGTATTGTTTGGCCACATCGTTTGGTGAAATGATGTTACCTTTTGATTTCGACATTTTCTCACCCTTACCATCAAGAACGAAACCTTGAGAAAGGATAGCTTTATAAGGCGCATGTCCATTGGCAGCCACTGAGGTAATGAGTGATGAGTTGAACCAACCACGGTATTGGTCAGACCCTTCAAGGTAAAGATCAGCTGGGTATGACAAGTTGTCACGCGCATTCATCACGCCATTCCATGAAGAACCTGAGTCAAACCAAACGTCCATGATGTCCGTTTCTTTAGTAAATTCACCATTTGGTGAGCCTGGGTGTTTAAATCCTTCTGGAAGAAGGTCTTTAGCTTCTGATTTCCACCAGATGATTGAGCCGTGTTCAGCAAACAAATTTGCCACGTGATCAGTCACTTCTTTGGTCATGATAGCTGTGCCATCTTCAGCATAGAAGATTGGAAGTGGTACACCCCAAGCACGTTGACGTGAGATAACCCAGTCACCACGGTCACGAATCATGTTGTAAAGACGTTTTTGTCCCCAAGCTGGATTGAAGGTTGTTTTTTCAATTTCATCAAGGATATCTTGACGGAATTCTGACACTGAAGCAAACCATTGTGGCACTGCACGCCAGATGATTGGTTTTTTGGTACGCCAGTCAAATGGATATGAGTGACTGATGACTTCGCTGGCAAGCAAGAGGTCACCCAATTTTTCTTTAACAGTTGGCACAACCTTGTCATAGAATTGACCTTCAAAGTCTGCGCCAGCATTAGCCATCATCATCCCGCGACCATCAACAGTAACGGCTACTTCAAGACCATATTTTACACCAACATTGTAGTCGTCCTCACCAAAACCAGGGGCTGTATGGACGATACCAGTACCTGAATCAAGGGTAACGTGGTCACCAAGAATCACCAATTCATCCACTTCAGTATCCCATGGGTGCTCAGTTACAATCATTTCAAGGGCAGAACCTTTGTGACTTTCAAGAACTTCAAATACTTCCCAACCAAATTTGGGTGCAAGCGTATCAAGAAGACCTTCAGCAACCACATATTTGCAGTCTTGACCAGTAGGTTTCACCACAGCATAATCCATATCTGGACCAACTGTCAAACCACGTGAAGCGGTAACTGTAAATGGTGTTGTTGTCCAAACAACGATATATGTATCAGTATCAAGGACCCCTTTACCATCTTTAACCTTATTGGCATAGTAAAGTGAGGTTGAATCAATATCGTGGTATTCAATTTCTGCTTCAGCAAGGGCAGACTCAGATGACCATGACCAGTAGACAGGTTTCGCACCACGGTAGATGTAACCTTTGTCAGCCATAGCACCAAAGACGCGAATTTGATCCGCTTCATATTGTGGCATCAAAGTGATGTAAGGATTTTCCCAATCAGCGGAAACACCAAGACGTTTGAAATCTTCGCGTTGTTTGTCAACTTGGCTGAGAGCATAATCACGACACATTTCAAGGTATTCAACCAAGTCCATCTCTTTGCGCTTCACACCTTGCTTGGCCAAGACTTGTTCGATTGGAAGACCATGTGTATCCCAACCTGGAACGTAAGGTGCACGGAAACCAGACATTGATTTGGCACGAACGATGATATCTTTTGAAATTTTATTCAAAGCGTGACCAACGTGGATATTTCCGTTGGCGTATGGGGGGCCATCATGCAAGTGAAAGGCTGGTTTGCCTTCATTCAATGCTTGACGTTTTTTGTAGATTTCTGCTTGAACCCAAGCTGCTTGCCACTCAGGTTCTTTATTTGGTAAACCTGCACGCATTGGGAAAGCTGTTTTTCCCAGATTCAGAGTTTCTTTTAACTTCATGTTTTCTCCTTATTTTATCTTTAATTCCATTACAACTTCATTGCCTACAGGTCCTTTGGTTTCAAACGCTAGGCTTTCTAACATACCACGCATGCGATGATTTCCAATCACATAATCAGCAATCAGCCGTTGGCAAACTTGATCCGCCTGAGCCAATTTGATGACTTGACGCAGAACTTCCTTACCATAACCTTGATTTTGATGATGTCGGTCAATCATTAACCGCCAAATCAACCATTCATTTTTTTCCGGATAAATCCAAAGCATTAAAAAGCCAACTACTTGATCCGAATTATAAATCGCGTAAGGTTTCACTTTTTCGCCATAAAGCCAAGCTTGCGCCAATGAGTAGGTATTTGAAGCCACTCGACGATGATCTTGTGGTGATAGGCTCAAATCCAAGACCGCTTCAAAATTTGATTCATCAACAGTTTTTAATTTTATCATAACAAATAAAAAACTCTCGCCAAAAAAGGACGAAAGCTCGTGGTACCACCTTAGTTCAGATAGCGTTTCCCCTATCCCTTACTTGACTGATAACGATTGTCAACCGTTCCCCCCTACTCTGAGTTCAAGGGAAAACCGATAAGATGATTCAAGATTGACGAGGGAATGCAGGTCTTTCACCATCACCTACTCGCTAAGATTATCCTCAATCTCGATTGTTCTTATATAGCTTATTCTTCTACAAGTTCTTCAACTTGTTCATTCGTTTCCGAAATCTCTTCAGCAACTTCTTGTTGAGCTTGTTCTTGCTCAAAAGCTTCTGCTTGGCGAGTGATTTCTGCCAATTCTTCTGCTGTCAATTGGCGTGTCACATCCAATTCATCTTCAACAGGCTCAACTTTTTCTGCTAAGGCTGTTTCCAACACTTCACGGAAAGCTTCATCGCTTGTCTGCAAGTAAGAAGCCGTTGGACGAAGAATGTCTTCCCATTCGGATGAATTCACGATGGACAACTGGCTTTCAACTGTAGACTTGAGACGTTGGTGGAAGATACGTGTTTTATTCTTCAATTCTTCCGTTTCAACTGCTACTTTCTTAGCGTTGTCCGTTGCATTTCTCAACAACTCATGTGCCTTGTCTTTAGCTTCATTAAGCAAATTTTGAGCATCATAGTCAGCTTGTTTCAAGATATTTGCTGCTTGTTCATCGGCTGCCAACTTCACTTTAGCAGCTGTATCTTGTGCCAACAAAACTGATTTGCTCAATGATTCTTTCATCTCATCAAAATAATCCAAACGTTCTTTTAATGATTTTATTTCAATCTCTTGTTCATGGTTTTTGCGAACTAAATCTTCATAGTCACTGGTTACAATGTCCAAGAAATCTTCCACTTCATCCACATCATAGCCATTGAAAAATTTATTTCCAAAGGTTTTATCTTTTAGTTCTTGTACCGTAAGTGCCATAGACCCTCCTATTTCTTAAAAACTTCAATTGCAATCTTGTATTTTCCCTGTTTTGAAAAACCCAGCATTTCCTTCAATCGAACCCTGCCAAAGCCCCTGACACTAATCAGTTGCCCCAAATCCAAAGCCTTTGCAACTTGACTAGTTTCCACATAGTCTACCTTAACACGATTGGCTTCAATTAATTTAACAGCAGTAGCTCTTGATAACTTAAAAGTGACTGCAACTAATTTGTCCAAACGAAGACTGGATAAGAGAACTTCTCGTATCTTCCCTTCTTCTGGACTAGCTAAGCTATATGTTTCCCAATCCAGCTCTTGCCACTTGATAGGCGCCTTTGCTATCTTGCTGATCTGACTTTGAGCCATCAACCCAAATTTTCGATCTATAAAGACCACTGCTTGATTCTCATCAATCAAAATGTCACCTAAAAACTGGCGTTTCATTCCCAATTGGTTCAGTAAGGTTCCTAAAACCTGAGAATGACTAATAGAATGAAATTTCTTCAGATAAAGAATTTCTAATGCCATTATATCATAATCTTTACTATCTAACTCATAATAAGTAGGGGCAATAATCATTCTCGAAAATTCAGTAGCAATCATCTCCCGGGTTGAGAAGGCTTGTAATTGAAAATAAGCTGCAATTGAACGAACGATTTCTTCTTGTTTTGGATGACAAAAACTAGTTAAACGGTAGGAATACGTTTCTTCAACCTGATAACAGAGGTCAATAATTTTTTCAACAAATTCCTCTTCCACCTGAGCAAAATGCTGGAGCAATTTCTTATCTTCCCTTTTCATATCTAAAACAAGATGTAGAAAAGATGAACTAGAAACCGTGACAGCAAGTTCATTGCAATCATAACAACAAAGACCGTCCAATCCATTCCCATAAACTGAAGATTCAATTTATAGAAGGGCTGGAGAACCGGTCTTACCAACCAAATAATGAATTTCCCAAACCATGTTTCGTAAAGCCCTGGTATCCAAGACATAAGAACATAAGCCAACAAAACATAGGAATAAATCTCAATCGCCTTTAATAATATAACAATCAAAACTTGCATATACTACCTTCTCATATCAAAGTCGAATTGACCGTCTGAGTCAGAACTAGATTGAACAGAGCGCAAGTCTTCAATATTAACAGTTACATTAACGGGCGTCAACAACCACATCGTGTTTGAAACTTTTTTCAAGTTGCCAGAAAGAACTGAACGGGCACCATCTAAGTAGTCCAAACAACGACGAGCCTGAGTTTCTGACATGTATTGAAAATCAATTAGCACACTAATATTGTCTAACAAAAGGTTAACAATCTCAGGAGCTTCATCGTATTTCTTTGGAAACTTAATATCAATGGTTGTACGTGATTCTGAAGCAAATCCACCTTGTGAACGAAGTTCCTGCTGACGTTCATTCAAACGTTGCAAGTTGGACTTGTCTGGTGAAACAGACTGACTACGACGGCGTATCGGAACTTCTTCTACTTCGCGTTTTTCTACCACTTGCGGTGCTGGTGCAATCCGCATTTTTGCAGAATCGCTTGCAGGATAATGTTTCTCACGCTGATCTTCGTATTCTGCTGAGTCATCAATTTCAAAATAGCTAATCATGCTTTTAAATCTATCTTTAAATGCCACAGTTCTCTTCCTTCTTATCTAAAAAATGCTGTACCAATCCGAACGAAAGTCGAACCGTTCTCTATCGCCTCTGTAAAGTCTCCACTCATTCCCATGCTTAATTCAGTAAAAGGCATGTGCGGAATCTTTCTTGCTGCTAATTCTTTTCTAAGTTTCTCTGTTTTTGAAAAAATAGCATCTAATTCTTCGTGACTCGCTTCAAATGGGGCCATCGTCATGAGTCCAACTAATTCTACCTTATCCAGATGTAACATCGCTTCTAAGGCAGCATCAATTTCATCAACTGAAAAACCATGTTTACTCTCTTCACCTGAGACATTAACTTGCAAAAAACATTTAACAGGCTTAGCCGCACGTTTATGAATTTCTTCAGCCAGCTTTACAGAATCCAAGGCATGAAAATAATCAACATAGTTGATGACTTCCTTAACTTTCCGTCTCTGCAGACTTCCTATCAAGTGCCAGGTCACATTTTCAGAAGATAAAGCTTGGTATTTATCAAGGAATTTGTCCACACGATTTTCACCAATGTGCTGCACACCTGCTTTTACCAGTTCTTTAGCAAGAGAGCTGTCAACATACTTGGTGACAGCTATTACACTTACTGAATTTTTAGGGCAATTGGCCTCTTGAGTCGCTGCCTCTACAGCAGCAAATACTGTATTTTTATTTTCTTGAATGTTCATCTTAATGATTTCTGAAGAATGGTGGTGTATCCAACTCATCTTCATCATCTTCAATTGAGAATTTTTCTACTGGAACAGTAGGTTTGTTTTCTGTATCCATTGGACGAACAAGGCTCTCGCGGCGAAGATCCCATTCACCAAAAGCAGATGTTTTAGGTGCTTCTTCGTAGCTACGGCTTGTTGTTACAGGTGCTGTAGTTGAAGACATATCGTAACGAACTGGACGTGCACCTGTTGGAGCTACATCAGCACGATGACGAATTGCTTTTTCAGTAGTTTCTTGACGAACACCTGTTGCAACAACTGTCACACGGATTTCATCTTTCATTGTATCATCAATTGAGGTACCCAACCAGATGTTCACACCTTGACCAGCTGCTTGATGAACAATTTCTGAAGCTTCTTCTGCTTCTGTCAATGTCATGTCGTAACCACCTGTTACGTTTACAATAACATCATTTGCCCCATCAATCGTTGTTTCAAGAAGTGGTGAATAGATAGCACGACGTGCTGCTTCTACGACACGATCCTCACCAGTACCGATACCAATACCCATAAGAGCATTGCCTTTGTTTTCCATAACTGTCTTCACATCAGCAAAGTCCAAGTTAATCAAACCTGGGTTAGTAATCAAGTCTGTAATCCCTTGAACACCTTGACGAAGAACGTTATCTGCTTCGCTAAGTGCTTCAAGAAGTGGCGTTTTCTTATCAACAACTTCAAGCAAGTTGTTGTTTGAGATGATCAAGAGAGTGTCAACTTGTTCACGGAGTGCTTCGATACCTTCAATCGCATAGCCACCACGTTTGTTTCCTTCAAAACCAAATGGACGAGTAACAACTGCAACTGTCAAGGCACCCAAGCCTTTAGCGATACGAGCGATTACTGGTGCAGCACCTGTACCTGAACCGCCTCCCATACCAGCAGTAATGAAGACCATATCAGCACCAGTTAATACATTTGTCAATGCTTCTTCGCTTTCTTCAGCAGCCTTACGACCAACCTCAGGTTGACCTCCAGCACCGAGACCGCGAGTTAATTTTGGACCCAACTGAATAACTGTTTCTGCTTTTGAGCTGCTCAAAGCTTGAACATCTGTGTTAGCTGCGATAAATTCAACGCCTGAAACACCTTCTTCAATCATGCGGTTGATGGCATTACCACCGCCACCGCCAACACCGATAACTTTAATCACAGCGCCAAGATTAGCTGCTGCTTCAAATGAAAATGACATACTTTACTTTCCTTCTCTTTCACTATTCAAACATACTACCAAAGAATCCGCGCACTTTATCTGCGAATGGTACTTTGGGTTCACTTGTTTCGTACTCTTCTGTATAAGTTGGACTAACAGGTGTAACTTCAGGTTCTGCCTGTAATTCAGTTGTTAGATCCTTCTGCACTGGTTGTACTGTTGGGCGCACACGTGGTGTATCAAATGGCACGTCAACTGGTTTCTGACGAAGGCTTGCCTCACCAGTTACTGCAACCTGTGCAATGCGTTCCACATCATCCAAACCACCCACATACTCAACCACACTAATAACATGTGCAAAGGCTGGATTGCGAATACCGATTTGGTTTGGAACAAACAATTTTGTATGCACACCAAAGACTTCTTGTGCCAACTCAACGATACCAGGTAAGATTGCCACACCTCCGACAAGAACCACACCACCTGGTAAATCCAAGGCACGAGTACGTTCTAAGTCTTGTTTCACTTTTGTAAAGATTTGACGGAGACGAGCTGAAATGACTTCTGATAAGTAGCGCTCTGTTACTTCAACTGGTGCATTTTCCCCAATCACTTCAACTGTGAATTTTTCTTTCTCAGTTGCTTCCTGTGGGTAGGCAATACCATAGTTGAATTTCAGATTTTCAGCGATACTTTGTGAAGTTGTCAATACTTTCGAAATGTCTTTTGTGACATAATCGCCACCTTCTTGATAGACATTTGTGTATTGCAATTCTTGGTTGCGCATCACTGCAACGGTTGTTTGGCCCCCACCGAGGTCAATCACTGTTGCACCAAATTCTTTTTCCCCTTCATTGAGAACTGAGCGAGTAAGAGCAAGTGGAGAAATCACGATGTTTTCAACTTGTACACCAGCACGTTCAACTGTTTTACGAAGGTTATGAAGAATAGTTCTTGGTCCTGTATAAAGTAGCCCACGCATTTCAAGGCGAATCCCCATCATACCGCGAGGATCCTTGATTCCTTGGAAACCGTCTACGACGAATTCTTCAGGCACAAAAGAAATCACTTCGCGTTCTGGAGTCATACTCTTTGTAAGAGCTGATTTCACAACATTTTGCACATCCAAATCAGTAATTTCTTGTGAATCGGTCGTTACAGGAATCATACCTTGAGTTGGCTCAATTTGAAGAAGGTTAGCTGGAAGTCCCACGTTCACCTTATCAATACGGATTCCTGCTTTTTCTTCTGCTTGAGCAAGGGCAGTTTTAATTGCACCTGCAGCTACGTCAATATTTACAATAATGCCATCTTTAACGCCCGCACTTTTTACATTACTCACGCCAATGACATTCATTTCACCATTTATATATTCTGCCACCAATACTTTGATGGAGCTAGTTCCAATATCTAATCCTGTAAAAAAGCCATCTCTAGCCATCCTATCAGTCCCCTCTTACTTTCGACTTTCAAATATTTACCCTATTTCATAAAAATAGAATTATTCACTCTTCATTATATCATACAAAGTGTAGAAATGGGGATTTTTTCTATTATTTCTCAAAAAAACTCCTCATCTTATTGAGCATATGAAAAAATACCAACTTCCATGTCTACCACACTTGCCACTGCCAGTTGTGGAGCAATTTTTTCGTAATAAGGCAACTTACGTTCAACCTCTGCCAGTGGAATCAAAATCTTGTTTCCATCATGCATTGTCAAGGTCAGCAAATCCGATGTCACCTTGGTTGGTGTTAAATCAATCGTCTCAATATTAGCCACAATATTTGGATTGACCTTGGCTAATTGTCGCACTAACTTCTGAATGAGAACCCTATCATTCAAGTGAATGCTGGTATATTGTTTAGGAAGTTGACTTGATTCTGTCGCTGTGTCTGAGATGTTGCCACTTGAAAGAACAGAATAGTATTCCCCCCCTGTTTCAACATAACCGATCTTCGTGTATTCCTCGACTTGAATCGTAAAAGACTTGGGAAATTGATAACTTATTTTGGCTGACTTTATCCAGTTACTTGTCTTTTCAATGTTTTTCGCATAAGCATCCATATGCAAAAAAGTTGTGAGGGCATAATCTCTGCTTGAAATTTGACTATAGGACAAAATTTTATTACTTGATAAATGGGTATTTCCTTTAACTGTAATCGTTTTATACTTACTCAAAGGACTGATAAAATAGAGCGAAGCAAGGATCAGTACCATGCTAACGAAAAAGACTGGTAAACTCTTCCAAATCACTATAGCAGGGATTGGATTTTTTTTGATTTTTTTAACTGGCTCATCTGCTGACTCAACTGATTTTTTTTCAGCTTGCCGCAAGCTTTTACGCAACTCTTGTAAAGACAGTCGTGCAGGCTGATCTTCTGCTTCACCCTCTTGTTCTTCTTCTTTTTTACTAGCTAAATAAGCTTGATGCCTAGCTTTCCATTGCTGGAAAAAATCACTGTTTGCTGCAGTCTCATCCTCTTGGGAACCCGTTTCAACAGGTGTCGTTTCAACTTGTTCGAGATCTTCTTTTTCTTCCAACTCTCCAGCTAATTCCTCTAGATTTTCATGGTTTTTTACATCTTTTTCTGTCATTTATCCGTCTTTCTTTCCAAGTCTGTTAAGAGCAATTCGTAGAAAGAATCTACAGATTGAATTTCTGTTGAATTTTCCATATTTGAAAGGTAAAATTCTTTTTCATCCAGTAGGGAAGATACCTGATGAAGCACATTTTCCAAAGTGAATTGGCTTTCATCTAGTTGATCAGCATAGCCTTTTTTCTCGAAATAAGCAGCATTTTCCAGCTGATCTCCACGACTAGCCTGACGACCAAGCGGCACAATCAAATGTAGTTTTGTCATGGCAACCAATTCAAAAATAGTATTCGAACCACCTCGAGTGATGACCAAATCTGCTTCCTCCATCAAAGGCAAATATAAATCCGTTACATAGTCTACTCGGTAGATATTTTTAGACAATTCATTGAGACTAGAGTCCCCTGTCAAGTTTATGATGTTAAATTTTTCTGTCAGAATGGTCTTGTGTTGACTGATG
The DNA here is from genome assembly GCF_043656315.1 of Streptococcus hepaticus. Taxonomy (NCBI): domain Bacteria; kingdom Bacillati; phylum Bacillota; class Bacilli; order Lactobacillales; family Streptococcaceae; genus Streptococcus; species Streptococcus hepaticus. The sequence goes on along the minus strand of NZ_JBINIY010000014.1, from coordinate 9,517 downwards.
AAGTCATTAAAAACCTTGGCTCCGGCCGAGCCACCTACAAAGAGTAAGGTTGGTAAATGTTCATCAAAATAAGACAAAATTTCTGGCATTTTCAGATTCACCACATTTGTCGTCTGTTGAACCTTGGTGACGGCACCCACGTGCTTAATTTTACTTAAGGCATGGTCTTGCTCAAAAGTGCTGTACATGGTCGTCGCAAATTTGTAAGCAATTTTATTGGCCAGGCCCATGGAAAGGTCGGATTCATGCACATAGACGGGGACACCTAAAAGGCGTGCAGCCACAACTGGCGGCACTGAGACAAATCCACCTTTTGAAAAGAGAGCCTGTGGACGAATTTTAGCAATAATCGCTAAGGACTGTAACACACCCCAGCCAACTTTAAAGACATCCAGCATATTTTGCCATGAAAAATAACGGCGAAGTTTTCCAGTCGCAATCGAATGAAACTGGATTTTCAAGCCCGACTTGGTTACCTGTTCATGCTCTACGCCTTTGGCATCGCCAATGTAGTGAACTTCCCAACCATCTTTCAAAAACTGAGGAATCAGGAGCAAATTCAAGGTAACATGACCAACCGTTCCTCCACCCGTAAAGACAATTTTCTTGGTCATTTTATTCTCCTTTGAGCGCTTCAAAGGCCACGATAAATTCATCACCACGCACTTCAAAATTCTTATACATATCCCATGAAGCACTGGCAGGACTAAGTAGCACAACATCGCCTTCTTGAGCCAATTCAAAGGCTTTTGCAGTAGCGTCTTTGACATCTGTTGCATCAATGTATGGCACGCCCGCTTTATCTGCTGCTCGTTTGACACGAGGAGCTGACTCGCCAAGAATCACCATGTGTTTAAGTCCTTGAATATCCGACACTAATTCGTCAAATTCATTACCACGGTCCAAGCCACCTGCAATCAAGATAACCTTGCTGTTGTCAAAACCAGAAAGTGCTTTTTGAGTCGCCAAGATATTCGTTGATTTGCTATCATTGTAGAATTTTATGCCGTTGATCTCGCCAAGAGCTTGCAAACGGTGTCTTACCCCACCAAAATGCGCCAAGGTTTCCTTAATCGCTTGGTTGTCTACACCTGATAATTTGGCTACAATAATCGTTGCCAGTGCATTTTCCACATTGTGACTACCTGGAACACCGATTTCATCCGCCGCCATGATGGCTTCTCCTTTGAAATAGAGAACGCCATCTTGCACATAAGCTCCATCCACTGCTTCCATGGTTGAAAATGGTACAACTGTTGCTTGTGTTTTTGTCGCCAATTCTTTTGCCAAGTCTTGGTTAAAATTGAGCACCACAAAATCATCCGCTGTCATGCGATATTGAATATTCCACTTAGCTGCCACATATTCTTCAAAAGAACCATGGTAATCAATATGAGTTGGCATGAGGTTGGTCACCACAGCAACATGAGGATGGAAGCTATCAATCCCCATCAGCTGAAAAGAAGACAATTCCATAACCAAGGTGTCTTTCTCTGTTGCTTCTTGAGCGACCGAAGAGGCTGGAAAACCAATATTTCCGCAGAGTTTGGCAGGTTTATTCCCTGCATTCAAGACTTCTGCAATCATGGTTGTCGTCGTTGTTTTTCCGTTTGAACCCGTAATTCCAACAATTGGAGCCTCAGAAATAAGATAAGCCAATTCCACTTCTGTCCAAACTGGAATGCCTTTTGCAAGAGCCTTTTCCACCATAGGGTTATCATAACGGATCCCAGGATTTTTAACGACAAGAGAGAATTCTTCATCTAGTAAGTCCAAAGGGTGGCTGCCACAGATAACACGAATCCCTGCTTCTAGAAGATTCTGCGCTGTTGGATTTTCGTCAAAAGGCTTGCCGTCATTGACAGTGACAATAGCCCCTAATTTATCCAATAGATGGGCTGCGGATTCACCAGATTTGGCCAAACCCAGCACCAAAACTTTTTTATTTTCAAATTCTTTAATTAATTTCATACGTATTCCATTCTAAGATTGACAATACTATCATTGTACCACTTCTAGCGGATTTTTTTCAAGCAAGAGAGGGCAAGCAAAAAAGCCTGAAACATCCAGACTTTTTACTTTTTTCTTCTTGTTGGCTTGTCCATGAAATAAATGTCCCGCAAAGCCCAATACCCCAGCAAAACCATGGCTAAGCCCAGCCATAGTTGAGGTGGAGACTGAAGGATTCTCAAAAATCCCAGAACAATTGCAATCACTAAGGCTACCAAGAGAAAGACAGAAGCCACCAAGTTCATGGTTCCTTTGACATTGCTAGGGGCTACAAAAATGTAGAACAAGACTAGCATCATAGCCAAAATCAAATAAAACATGGCGACTCCTTTCTATTTATCTGTAATCTTTCCGAGCAATAAATTATGCTTCATCAAGAGCTACTTTTTTCTTTTTGTTAGCTTTATCACGCTCAGCCTTGTTGAGGATTTGCTTACGCAAACGAACAGACTCAGGTGTTACTTCCATGTACTCATCATCGTTCAAGAATTCAAGAGATTCTTCAAGCGTCAAGATGCGTGGCGTTTTGATAACAGCTGTTTGGTCTTTTGTCGCTGAACGGACGTTTGTCATCTGTTTAGCAGTTGTGATATTAACTCCAAGGTCGTTTTCACGTGAGTTTTCACCGATAATCATACCTTCATAAACTTCTGTACCTGGGTTAACAAAGATAGTACCACGTTCCTCAATACGCATGATGGAATAAGTGGTTGCTTTACCTTGGTCGATAGACACGAGAGCACCACGGTGACGACCACCGATTTCACCTGGAACAACTGGCAAGTATTGGTCGAATGTGTGGTTCATGATACCGTAACCACGAGTCATTGACAAGAATTCAGTTGAATATCCGATCAAACCACGTGCTGGGATCAAGAAGATCAAACGAGTTTGTCCATTACCAACCATTTGCATATCTAACATGTCACCTTTACGTTCTGACAATGATTGGATGATGGCACCTTGGTACTCTTCTGGTGTGTCGATTTGAACACGTTCAAATGGCTCACATTTTACGCCATCAATTTCTTTGATGATAACTTCTGGACGTGATACTTGAAGTTCGTATCCTTCACGACGCATTGTTTCGATAAGGATTGACAAGTGCAATTCTCCACGACCTGAAACCGTCCATTTATCTGGTGAATCAGTTGGGTCAACACGAAGTGATACGTCAGTTTGAAGCTCAGCCAAAAGACGCTCTTCAACCTTACGTGATGTAATCCATTTACCTTCACGACCTGCGAATGGTGAGTTGTTTACCAAGAAAGTCATTTGAAGAGTTGGCTCATCGATACGAAGAATTGGAAGTGGTTCAATACAGTCAGTTGGTGTGATCGTTTCTCCAACGAAGATGTCTTCCATACCTGAAACAGCAATCAAATCACCAGCTTTTGCTTCTTGGATTTCTTTACGCTCAAGACCGAAGAAACCGAAAAGTTTTGTAACACGGAAGTTTTTAGTTGTGCCGTCCAATTTTGAAAGGGTAACTTGGTCACCAACTTTTACTGTACCGCGGAAGACACGTCCAATACCGATACGACCAACGAAGTCGTTGTAGTCAAGAAGGGACACTTGGAATTGAAGCGGCTCATCTGAGTTATCAACTGGTGCTGGAATGTGGTCAATGATGGTATCAAAAATTGGTGCCATTGTTTGTTCTTGATCAGCTGGATCATCAGAAAGTGATGATGTCCCGTTGATAGCTGATGCGTAAACAACTGGGAAGTCCAATTGGTCATCATCCGCACCGAGTTCGATGAAGAGTTCAAGGACTTCATCAACAACTTCTGCTGGACGAGCAGATGGTTTATCGATTTTGTTAACAACCACGATTGGTGTCAAGTTTTGCTCAAGGGCTTTTTTCAACACGAAACGTGTTTGTGGCATTGTACCTTCGTAAGCATCGACAACCAAGACAACACCGTCAACCATTTTCATGATACGCTCAACTTCTCCACCGAAGTCCGCGTGTCCTGGTGTATCCATGATGTTGATACGTGTATCGTTGTAGGCTACAGCTGTATTTTTAGCAAGGATGGTGATACCACGCTCTTTTTCGATGTCGTTTGAGTCCATGGCACGTTCTGCCAATTCCTTACGCGCATCTAAAGTTTGCGATTGTTTCAGCAATTCATCAACGAGGGTTGTTTTTCCGTGGTCAACGTGGGCAATAATGGCAACGTTACGGATATCATTTCTTAAGTTTGTCATGTTTTCCTCTATAATATTTATTTTATTTCAACCCTAGCATTATACCACACTTTAGGGAAAATAGCAGAGCTGAGCAAATTGTAAATGTTTTCCTAGAGAAACATGAAATGAATGAGTCTGTTTTTGAAAGTTCTACCACAAATTGCATAGAAAAATTATAAATAAAAGCGTTTTCCTTTTCTTTTTGTTAGTAGTATAAGAGTAATAATAATAGAATTATTCAAAGGAGTCTACATATGAAAAGAAAAATCTTTTTCATTGTCTGTTTACTACTCAGTCTATCTAGTTTGGCTCTTGCTAGCGAAACCGTCAAGGCTGACACACCGATTTATCGTTTGTACAATCGTTCAAACGGTGAACATCTCTATACAACTTCTGAAAATGAAAAGAACGTTCTCTACAACCAACATGGTTGGGGCTACGAAGGAGTTGCTTGGTATGCACCAGACGGTGGCACACCTGTTTATCGACTCTACAATGCAGGATTACAAAATCACCTCTATACTTCAGACTTAAACGAAGTTCGTGTCCTCACTTCCTTCCATGGTTGGACAAAAGACAATAACGGTCAACCTGTTTTCTATTCTGGTGGTGGAACTCCTATCTATCGCGTTTATAATCCACGTCTACGCGGTCTACACCACTGGACAACTGATAGCAACGAATACAATGTATTGCCTCAACATGGTTGGTCTCAAGAAGGAATTAAATTTTATGCTAGCCATCTAGGAAATCCTATTCGTACCCAATATGCACATCCACAACCTGCTCCCGCACCTGTACCTCGACCAAGTGCCCCACAACAACCTGCACAGACATATTACCCAAATTGTGCTGCGGTTCGTGCTGCAGGAAAAGCACCTATCCGTGCAGGTGATCCTGGCTATAGCTATGATCTTGATCGGGATCGTGACGGTATTGCCTGCGAAGTAAATTGATCATACCTCACTCATCATTCTATAATTGCTAAAAACTAAGGAGGCCTATTAAGCCCCCTTGGTTTTTATTTATCTCGATAACCGTCTCCACACTCTGCTTTTATCTTAGCTTGCGCAGCAGCTAAGCGAGCCAGTGGGACACGATACGGGGAACAAGAAACATAGTCCAGTCCAATGTTATAGCAATAATCTACTGTCTTTGGATTTCCACCATGTTCTCCACAAATGCCCATTTTCAAATCTGATTGAACATCTCTGCCCAGCCCTACTGCCATTTCTACCAAGACTCCCACACCGTCTTGATCCAATTCTTGGAAAGGATCTGCTGAAAGCACTCCTTTTTCCACATAGCTTGGTAGGAATTTTCCCGCATCATCTCGTGAGTAACCGAAGGTCATTTGAGTTAAGTCATTGGTACCAAAGCTAAAGAAGTCCGCGTATTCAGCTATCTCATCAGCAGTAACGCAAGCACGCGGTACTTCAATCATGGTTCCTATTTTAAAGTCCAATGGGCATGCTGCAGACTGGCATTCCCTCATCATAGTTTCTTCCACCAGTGGTCGTAACAACTGAAGTTCCTTGGCAGTACCTACTAGCGGAATCATGATTTCTGGCTGAACAGCAATCCCTTCTTGCTTGGCTCTAATAGCGCCCTGTGCAATGGCTTCAACCTGCATGACCAAAATTTCTGGATAAGTTACAGCTAATCGACAGCCTCGATGACCTAGCATGGGGTTGAATTCCTGCAAGGCCGAAATGCGATTTTGAACCGTCTTAGGGGCAAGATACATGGTCTCTGCCAAGTCATGAATAGCTGGTGCCTCTTGCGGTAAAAACTCATGTAAAGGCGGATCCAATAATCGAATAGTGACTGCGCGTCCATCCATTGCTTGAAAGATCCTGTAAAAATCTTCTCTTTGGAATTTCAAAAGCTTCGCCAAGGCTTTTTTTCTTTCTTCCAAGGTTTCCGATAAAATCATCTGCCGCACTACTGGAATTCGTTTTTCCTCAAAAAACATATGTTCTGTCCGACAAAGACCAATCCCTTCCGCACCAAATTCGATAGCCTTCAAGGCATCCTTCGGATTATCCGCATTAGCCCGCACCATCATATCTCGCTCTGCATCCACCCATGACATAAAACGCGTAAAGTTTTGATTGAGTGTTGCATGTGACATAGGAATCTGACCAAGGTAGACTTGGCCTGTACTTCCATCCAAGGAAATCAAATCTCCCTCTTTAAGAACCAGCTCATCTTTGCGAATTTCTTTGTAAACTTCATCGACTTGCAAGTCTCCACAGCCAGCTACACAGCATTTTCCCATACCACGCGCCACGACTGCAGCATGTGAAGTCATTCCTCCTCTAGCAGTTAAAATACCGACTGCGCTAACCATCCCTTCAATATCCTCAGGCGAGGTTTCCTTACGGACCAAGATGACTTCTTTTCCCTTTTTCGTCCATTCTGTTGCCACTTCTGCGCTGAAGCAAATCATCCCCGTGGCAGCTCCAGGAGAAGCAGGAAGGCCTTTAGCCAGCTGTTTGGCTTCTTTTAATGCTTCCTTATCAAAAGTTGGATGAAGGAGTTGATCCAACTGAGTAGGCTCAATCCGTAAAATGGCTTCACGCTCATCAATCAGCCCTTCATCTACCAAATCAACAGCGATTTGTAGAGCTGCTTGGGCCGTTCGTTTTCCATTCCGAGTTTGCAAGAGGTAGAGTTTTTCATTCTCAATGGTAAATTCAATATCTTGCATGTCTTGATAATGCTTTTCCAGCAATTGTGTTACTTGGACAAATTGATCATACACAAGTGGCATATCTTCCTTGAGGCGATCAATGCTTTGGGGCGTACGAATACCTGCCACAACATCCTCTCCTTGGGCGTTAATCAGGTATTCTCCAAATAATTTATGCTCACCAGTAGACGGATTGCGCGTAAAGGCAACACCTGTCCCTGAAGTTTCACCCATATTGCCATACACCATCGCTTGGATATTAACCGCCGTCCCTAAATCATGGTCAATCTTGTTGAGATTACGGTAAACGGTAGCACGTGGATTATTCCAAGAACGAAAGACTGCTTCAATGGCTAATAGTAACTGTTCTTTAGGTGATTGTGGAAAATCTTGACCAATAGCTTCTTTGTAGATTTCCTTAAATTCCAAGACAATTGCTTGCAAGTGCTCTACTGTCAACTCGGTATCATCTTTCAAGCCATTCTCATCTTTGTAGCGATCTAAGACATCTTCAAACTGATACTTTGGAACTTCCATCGCCACATCTGAAAACATCTGAATAAAGCGACGGTAACTATCGTAGGCAAAACGTGGGTTGTTTGTATCAGCAATCAAGCCTGCTACACTTTGGTCGTTGAGTCCAAGATTTAAAATCGTATCCATCATGCCAGGCATAGAAAAAACTGCACCAGACCGAACAGAAACTAGGAGAGGATGGTGGCTATCGCCTAACATTTTACCTTGTTGGTTTTCTAATGCCGTCAAACAGCTATCAATCTGATCCAGAATTTCCTGGCGAATCGTCTGTTCTTGAAGATAGTAATCTTTACAAGCCTCCGTTGTAATGGTAAATCCTGGTGGGACAGGCAAACCTATTTGGGTCATCTCTGCCAAATTAGCTCCTTTTCCTCCCAGCAAGCTACGCATTTCCTTATTGCCTTCATCAAAACGATATACAATTTTTTCGGTACTTAACTTCATGATAACTCCTATGATAAAAAATAAAATGGACTTAAAGAACTCCTAAATGATTTAACACGAGTCCATTATCAGTCAAGATATCAATAATCATCCCAGCTGTTTCTTCAATGGATCTCTGTTCTACATCGATTACTGGACAGTTGAGCGACGCCATTACCTGATTGGCATAATTTAATTCTGCAATGATAGCATCTAATTTTGTATAGTCTGTACTAGTATGAAGTCCCATAGCTTTCAAACGTTCACTCCGAATGCGATTCAAGGTTTGAGGTGAGTTGGTCAAGCCAATAATTCTCCTTGTATCTACTTGATACAATTCCTTAGGCAAGGGACTTTCTGGCACCAGAGGAAGATTTGCCACCTTGATTTGGCGATTGGATAAGTAAATACTCAAAGGTGTCTTAGAAGTTCGAGAGACTCCCAAAAGAACCACATCAGCCTTCAACAAGCCACGAGGGTCCTTCCCATCATCGTATTTAACTGCGAACTCAATCGCCTCAATTCTATCAAAATAAGATTTGTTTAGCTGGCGAATCCTACCCGCTTCTCGTAATGGTTTCTGCCCCGTATAACAAGCCATCTGCTGTAACAAATGCGTCATCAGGTCAATAGCATGAATACCACGTGCTACACAATAGTCCCGCGCATAGGCTGCTAGCTCCTCATTGACTAAGCTAAATATCATCATGGCTCCCTGATTTTTAACTTCCAACAGCACCTCTGCCATCTGACTTCTAGAAGTGATATAGGGAATCCGTCGAATTTCCCATTCCTCTTGATTAGGAAACTGACAAATGCTTGCTTTAGCAAGCGTCTGTGCTGTTTCGCCAAGCGAATCTGAGACAATATAGATTACCGGATGTTGATTCATCGCGCCTCCTATTCATCTATTTGAGTAACTTCCACAAATAAATTTGAAATGACTGTTTTTGAAAATTTCCCTACCAATCGCCACTTACTTGCATCATCTGGCTCATTTTCATCAAATGATAAAACCGGAAGGCTATCCACTCGATTTTTCACCAACAGAGCAGCTGCTCTTCGCACGCTTGTATCTGTCCTTACGGTAACAATATTTGGCACTCGCGTCATGACCATGGCAACTGGCATGGCATGCAAATCTGCCCCACTTAAAGTAACTTTTAACAAATCCTTGCGCGAAACCAATCCACAAAGACGGTCCTGTTCATCCGTCACGTAGATATTGGAGGTATCTTCCAAAAACAATTTAACCACTAAATCATAGATGGAGTTTTCTTGCTTGGCTAACACTGGTCTGGTCATAACATCCGAAACCGCTAACTCTGCAATTTCACTAGTCCGAAAATCCAAATCTCCAGGTCCAAGATAAAAGTACCCCACCTTTGGTCTAGCATCTAGTATTCGAAACATGGTCAAGATGGATAAATCCGCTCGAAGAGTTGCTCGACTAACCTGCAAGAGCGCTCCAATTTGTTCCCCTGTTATAGGTTGATGCTCCTTGACAATGTCTACGATTTTTTCTTGCCTACTGTTTAATTTAATGAAACCCACCACCTTTGTAAATGTGATACACTATATATCTTTTAGTGTAGTATAATACTTTTAAAAATCTTCGTCAACCGAAAACTGTAATCGGATTCATTTTTCTAAAAA